>CALCOR010000350.1 GCA_937897085.1 uncultured euryarchaeote
ACCGGCAAGGTGTACGCCGCCGTCATCGAGGGGGAGCGACGGGGCGACTACCTCGGGAAGACCGTGCAGGTAATCCCGCACATCACCAACGAGATCCAGGAATGGATCGAGCGGGTGGCGAAGATACCCGTGGACGGCAATGGAGAGGAGCCGGATGTCTGTGTCGTGGAACTCGGAGGAACGGTGGGCGACATCGAGAGCGCACCTTTCGTCGAAGCTCTGCGCCAGTTCCAATTCAGAGTGGGTAGGGAGAACGTCTGCTTCGTCCACGTCAGCCTGGTTCCCGTGCTCGGTGTGGTCGGCGAGCAGAAGACCAAGCCCACCCAGCACACGGTGAAGGAACTGCGTGGTGCAGGCATCACCGCCGACTTCCTCGTCTGTCGCTCCGAAGAACCACTGGAGGAGGCCACCAAGGCGAAACTCGCCCTGTTCTGCCACGTAGCCGAAGACCACGTTTTCAGCGCACACGATGTGTCGAACATCTACCACGTTCCACTGATGCTCGAAGCGCAGGGAGCGACACGACTGCTGTGCGAGAAGTTCGGCCTGGACATGAGCAAGGACCGCCCGCTGCTCAAGCAGTGGAGGGAGATGGCCGCCCGCGTCGACTCGCTCGAAGGCGAGGTGAACATCGCCATGGTCGGCAAGTACACCGGACTCACAGACTCCTATCTCTCGGTCATCAAGGCGCTGCAGCACTCGGCGTTCTCGGTCGGCGCCCAGATGAACATCTCCTGGGTGGAGGCGGCCAACCTCGAACCCGACGCCGAGAAGGAGTCCCCCGAACTGTATGCGAAATCGTGGGCCGACCTGAAGGCGGCCGACGGTGTGCTGGTTCCCGGCGGATTCGGCGTCCGCGGAATCGAAGGCAAAGCCGTCGCTGCGCGCTACGCCCGTGAGAACAACGTCCCCTATCTCGGAGTGTGCCTCGGAATGCAGGTGGCCGTGATCGAGTTCGCCCGTCACGTATTGGGGATGGAAGGAGCGAACAGCACAGAGTTCGACGAGAAGACTGCCCACCCGGTTGTCATCTTCATGCCCGAAGGCAGCACGACTCACATGGGCGCGACGATGCGCCTCGGCAGCCGCACGACCCTGCTGCAGAACTCCGGCTGCACAGCCCACAGACTCTACGGCGGCGCCATGGAGATCGACGAGCGTCATCGCCATCGCTACGAGGTGAATCCGGACATGATCGAATCTCTGGAGGAAGCCGGGTTGAAGTTCGTGGGACGGGACCCTGAGGGCCAGCGCATGGAGATCATGGAACTTGAGGACCACCCCTACTACTTCGGCACCCAGTACCACCCCGAGTTCAAGAGCCGACCCAACCGACCAAGCCCGCCGTTCCTAGGCCTGATTGAAGCCGCTGTCAACTGCAAAAACGCATGAGTTCAGTCGGCGACTCTGATGAGACGGGTCGTGCGGTAGCCTTGCAGGACCCTGAGGTAGCGACGTTCGCGGATGTCGGCATCGAGGTCTGCATCACCTGAATCGATGCGCAGCTCGGACAGGATGGCCAACTTCCCTGGAGTCGCAACCCCGAGGATGTTGTCAACCCCGACCGCCGAGAGGACTTCAGGCGAGAGTTGCAGGTTCCCCCGTCCGATGAGGAATCCCTGTCCACCCATGGGTGAGAGCAGCAGCAGAACACTGTCGGATTCGGATTTCGCTAACAATTTCAGGAG
Organism: uncultured euryarchaeote; assembly: GCA_937897085.1. GTDB lineage: Archaea > Thermoplasmatota > Poseidoniia > Poseidoniales > Thalassarchaeaceae > JAKUTA01. Next base: position 1,689 of record CALCOR010000350.1, read on the forward strand.
GTCATCTTCGGCGAGGTCGCGGCCGACGAGAACGCCGTCGCGACTGGCGTCGATGCCCAGCAGAGTCGTCTGCATGCCGAGATTCTCAGACATCGCTCGCAGGGTTCCGCCAGAGCCCCAGATGATGAGCATCCCTGGATTCTCCTTCGCAAGTTCGCCAACGTGAGCGGCCAGCCCTTCGAGAACTTCCTCCTCTTCCGCAGCCGCCACGCGCATCTTCGCTCCCTGCATCCATCGGGGAGACGACGGGGTCTGCACC
>CALCOR010000351.1 GCA_937897085.1 uncultured euryarchaeote
CCGTCGAGCACGAACGCGTGAGCGCTGACAGCGACTCGTATCGGTCCAAGCGCCAGCGACATGTCCCGTTCCAGCAACTCGATGCCGGCGAGCAGGGTGTTGCCGTGCTCATCGGACCAGCCGGCGAGCTCCCGTTGCAGTTTCCTCTCCTCGACGACCAGTCGAGCGCGGCTTGCTGCCAGTTCATCCATCCGGGTAGCAATCTCACCCTCGCCTTCGGGAACAGCGAGTGGCGCGAAACCAGCGTCCTCGAGGCCTGACTGGACTGCTGAGGAGGATTCACTCTCACAGAACACAGCCACGACGGTTGGCTTCACTCCAGAGCTGAATACGATGCCACCTTTGGCAGCCGCCTTGACGGACTCGGCATCCTTCGTGGTGCCTACGAACACGGTCAGTGACTCGTAGCCGGAGAGCAGGTCGAGATCGAGTCCAAGCGGCCGGAGCAGTTCCAACGATTCACACTCCGCATCGATGTCCGAGAGTTCACTGTCGATGGCAGCGATACGGTCCGCGCAGCTCACCATCTCAACAACGAGGTCGGGCATGTCTCCCTGCAACTTCCCGCGCACGGATTCCGCTTCAAGGGGGATCTTAGGGGTGCTGACTGAAATCTGCGACGAGGCGCTGCGGTAGCGGTTCAAGTCGCGACCGATCTCCTCGGATTCCGAAGTGGGGCTACCGAGGCTGAATCCGTCCTCGTCACCAGTGTAATCGAGGATGTGTAGAGCGTTCAGGTCGGCGAGCACCTTGACCGCGTCATCGACCTTCGATAGTGAGCCGGCCGCGGTCAGGCGAGACATCGCCTGTGTGGTGAGTTTCCCCATCTGCTCTACCTCCCGTACTGTCGTTGTGTGTGCTCAAGCGCGGAATGTGTCGAGCACAGATGATACTGCATCCGAGCGGTTCTTCTCTCCTCGCTTGTGAATCGCCTTGAGGGCCGTTTCACCCTCCTTGCGAACACCCTTCGCTTCCTTGCCTGCTGAGTCCCCTGCATCGTCAAGCATCGCCCGCGCCTCAGCGTCGGAATCCGCCCGTCCAGTGGCCACCAGATCGGCAGCCTCGGCTCGTGCTTTGTTGGCAATTTCTGCGGCGTCTGAACGAGCCTTCTCAAGTTTGGCGCTGGCCTTGTTCTCGGCCTCTTTGATGGAGCGCAGGACATCTTCTCTAGACATGATGTTCACCCTATGGGTGAAGGCCGACCTGAGACCGGTTCAAAAGGTTGACCTCATCCACCCCACCACCTCTCCGACGCGTTCAAACGAATGCCTCGGTGAGCCGACCTTGGGGAGAGACGTGGACAGTGCGGGCATCGATGACGACGACTGGTCCGAACTGCAACGCAATCTCGAGGCCACCATACCTGTCTACGACCGCGTGAATCGCTTCGGCACACTGGGGTTCGACCAACGCTGGCGCAGGGGAGTGCGCTCCCTTATTCCCCCTTCCTCCGAGGTACTCGAAGTAGGCTGTGGGCCAGGCACTTTCGCTGAGGCCATCGAGGGTTGTGATGTGACCTGTCTAGACCCGATCCCGGCGATGCTCGACGCGGCGAGAG
>CALCOR010000352.1 GCA_937897085.1 uncultured euryarchaeote
GGAAACTGCGAGGGAAGGACGATCACGATGTCGCCCAGATTACCTCCCCGAAGAAGGTGGTCGCCATGCAGAAGGCGCTCGAGACAGTGCACGTCGACCCGGCAATCCTCTCCTACATCGTCGAGGTCGTTCAGCGAACCCGTGAGGACCACCGCATCATCTGCGGCTCCAGCCCGCGTGGCAGCCAGAACCTGTTCAAGTCATCTAGGGCGGCGGCGGCCATCGATGGTCGCGACTACGTCATCCCCGACGACATCAAGGGAATCGCACTGCAAATCATCAGCCACAGGATCGTGCTCAAGCCCGAAGCCAAGATTCGAGGCATCACCGGCATGCACATCACCCGCAAGATTCTCTCTGAGGTTCCCGTGCCGGTAATCCAACCCGCTTGATGAGCTGCCCAGTGGCACACAGCGCATCGCGAGAGTGATGAAGGTTGAAGAAGCGTGGACGTTGCGAGACAAACGAGCGTCGCTTGTGAGGTCAGCCTATGAATCCCTACAAGATGGTCATCGCCTGCACCAACCAGAAGGGTGGATGCTCGAAGACCACCACCGCGGTCAACCTCGCCACCGTACTCGCCGAGGGCAACCCCAAGATGGGCATCCCACCACGCAAGGTGCTGCTAGTCGACCTCGATCCGCAGGGGAACGCCTCCACCTCATTCGGCATCGACAAGAGCAAGATCAATCGCACAGTCTACGACCTGCTGATGAATGATCTGGGCGAGGAACTGCCCGTGCTCGAGGAGTACCTCTGTCATCCTGAGTTCATCTCTGATCAGATCCGAGCGACCTGGACCAGCATGTATCCGGACAAGAAGTGCCCCAAGAAATTGAAGGTGGAAAACCTCTGGCTGCTGCCCTCGAACATCCAGCTCTCGGGTGCGGAGATCGAACTCGCCACCCGTATCGGTCGAGAGACCCGCCTCAAGGAAGGGCTCGCCTCTGCCATCGACGAGTTCGACTACATCATCATCGACACGCCGCCGAGTCTCGGGCTGCTGACAATCAACGCGCTGGCGGCGGCCAACTGGATACTGATCCCGGTGCAGACCGAGTACTATGCACTTGAAGGCATGAGCAGCCTGATGAATTCGATCAAACTGATCCAGCGCCGCATCAATCCGCACCTGAAGTTGTTCGGCATCGCCCTTACCATGTATGATGGAAGGACTGGATTGAGCAAATTCGTCGCCGATGAAGTGCGCAAGTACTTCGAAGACCAAGTGTTCCAGACCGTAGTGCCACGCAGCACACGTGTGGCTGAAGCCCCTCGCGATGGCGCTCCAATCACCCTGCTGGATAACCCCCACGTGAGGGGAAGCCGCAACAAAGGGAGCAAGGCCTACTGGTCCCTTGGGCGAGAAGTACATGGTCGAGTGCAGAAAATACGAAAGAAGCATGGTAGGAAAGAAAAAAGCAAACTACAGTTGAGCAAGATAAGCGCAGATGACTGAAGTGGCCATGAGAGCGGTTTCTATAGCCCGAATGAAGCATATTTCGGCCGGAAGCGGGCTGTTGAGGATAGATTAGACCGTCACGCTTCTATAACCGGTGGTGACAACCCCCCTACGGTGAACAGATGGGATCCCCAGACATGACTTCGGTGAGCGTGAGTTTCGAGGCGCGCAGACAGTTGAATTCGATGCGCGCGCTAGGAAATTACAGCAGCGTCGACGAACTGCTGCTGCACATGCTCAAGGCGCACCGACTGAACCATATCCAAGCGGACGGCGATCGGTTGCGCTCTCGAATAGATGAACTGGACGGCGTCGATGTCGCCAGCCTGATCGCCCGACTAGGACTCTCTCCGTACGAGGAGTGATGCGCATGAAGGGTCAGGCGCCTGCATACTGGGTCGAAGCGGAGACGCTGGTGACCGGACTGTTCGACGAGGCCAGCGATGAGAGTACCCTGCTCCAGTTGGCCGCATGCAACCATATCGAACTACACGCGACCAGCGGCACGTGGAACACACTGCTCTGGATGCTGGCCACGGGCCTCAAGGGCGATGACGGCGGCGGCATCAGCGGCGCTGAACTCGGCGAGTTCCGCGCCCGGCTGCCAGTAGTGTTCCACTGAGGCTCCAGCACGACGGCGCGAGATGATACTCGTCAGGCGTCGCTTCGGGTGACCTGCTACTGCTCGTCCTGGGACGACAACCACTGGTGGCCATAGTACGCCCACTGCTCCATCGTCCATCCTGATGGCAGCCCTTCCTCGGGAAGCTCCGGCGCGCCAGACGGCAGTTCGGTCATCGCTTCCCCAGCAGGCTCCTGCTCAGGCGCGGGGGACGGTTCGGGGTCCCAATCAACATCGGATTCATCCTCAGATTCATCGGCCGACTCGCTCGGAGAGGACGAATCCGACTCATCCTCATCCTCAGTTTCATCGACAATATCTTCATCTAAGTCGTCAATTTTGATACCAAAATCTTCTCCATCATCTTCAATTTTAGATTTTTTTTTACCTTTTAGTTTAACAGATACATCTGGTTCATTTTTTACACCACATACGTGAGCTTCTTCTGTTGAAACATCAAAAGCTACCCACTGACCATGGGGCATTTCTCTTAAACTTATTCTCTCTCTACACTTGTTACATGGTCTTGTGTAAGACATCAAAAAAAATAACACATAATAACTTCTTTGTATCAATCTAATTAAGAACAAGATTCGGTCCTAATAAAACCAACAAACTATATATTATATGGATACATGCATTGGATTTCATTCCTCTTTTTACGCTTGCTCCTTATCATTATTGTTCTTCCTTCAAGTGTATATGCAGAAGAGGAATGGACCATTGATAAGTATAAATCCTTATCTTATGCAAGAGTTAGTGGTGAAGTAATCCACGGTGATGCCTTAAATTTTTTTATAGGATCACATGAAAATTGTGAAATGGTTTATAATAGTTTTACA
>CALCOR010000353.1 GCA_937897085.1 uncultured euryarchaeote
CTGGTCATCTCGGAGGATGCTGTGCCAGCGATGGCGAATGGCACTATCGACTTCGATTCGCTGATGGAGGTGAACCAGGCGCGAATCATCTACGAAGACCAAGTCTACACTGGGATGGGGAACTACCTGATGGTCGCACCCAACGGCACCGCTCATCTGGAAGTCGACCAAGCGAAGGTGTGGCACCTGTTGGTCATGCGTAATCCCGGAATCGAGAGCGACGAAGCACTCGAGGTGCGCGTAGTCAGCGACTATCATCAGGATGTACTCGGCACGGCATTCATGCTCAGCATTCCCTCACTGTGGATGACGGGTTACGTGCTTCACCGCTTCTTGCGGCTGAAGCAGTCGGGAATGCCACTGACCAGTTCGCTGCCCTCGCACGTGTGGCCCGAGAACGGAAACGGAAACGACGGCGACTCCGAAGAGTGATGCTCCGCTCTCACCGCTTCAGAGAACGAAGTAGGCGGAGACGTAGCCGAACAACAGTCCGACCAGCGCCCCCAGCCCCATCCATATTCCGAGACGCTCCGGCTCCATCTTCTGCTCTGCCCAGAGTGTCGTTGCCCCCACCCAGCCAATCAGGTAGGCGAACATGCAGCAGAGGATGCCGAGTTGCAGGATCGACCCGATGATGACCGTGGGAACGGCGGTCTTCAGGACCCGGCCGCGGATGTGCGTAGAGAAAGGCATCAGTACAGAGAGCAGCACTCCGATGTTCAACAGCAGGAACGCTCCGAACAGCAATCTGGCCCCATCACCGGCAAGGGTGCCTTCCTCCATCCCCGCAGATGGGTCGAGCAACGCGTTCCAGAGGTTGATGCCCGCCACCGCGCACACCGCTCCAAGAATCGCTGGCGCGGCCACAGGCCACCACTTTCCCGAGACGTCGACGCGCTCGACCACCATCGTCCACCTGAGATTGGCTCGCGGCACCCGTCCAATACGCTTGCTGTCGTCACGCGAAGGCTCATGTGGGGCCGTCGAGTGCATGTCGTTGATGGCGAGAGGTGAGATTGTCCTTGGCTGTCTGGCTCCGCATCCCCCGCACCTCGTCTACGCCGATAACCCGGAGCAGAACGAGCCCTTCTCAGAAGGCGGCTGGGAGACGCTACGCTGGGGATATCAGCGGCTGGCGCGCAAGCTGAAGGACATCGACTACGACACCATCGTCATCTTCACGCCGCACTGGCAGACGTACATCGGCACCCACTTCCTCGGCCTGCCGAACTTCAAGTCGCTCTCCGTCGACCCGATTTTCCCCAACCTGTTCCGTTACCACTACGACCTCAACGTCGACGTCGAACTCGCCGAAGCGATGCGCGACGCCGCTTCCGATGCTGGCATCATCACCAAGATGATGCGCAATCCTGACTTTCGCGTCGACTACGGCACAATCACCTCGTGCCATCTCCTGAATCCGGACTGGGACAAGCAGATCGTTACCATCAGCAGCAATCGCAATCGGCACTACTACTCGGTCGAGGTGATGAACGAACAGGCGACTGCTCTGGGAGAAGCGTGTGCCCGAGCCGTGGAACTGAGCGGAAGGAAGGTCGTCATGGTGGCGAGCCACAGCCTGAGTCACCGGCATTTCGTGGAGGAGGCACCTCTCCCCGAGGACATGAGTCGCGAGCACATCTACAATCACAGCCAGTATGTCTGGGACATGAAGATGGTCGATCTGATGCGCGCTGGAAACATGCGCGAGGTAATCGACCTGATGCCCGAATTCACAGAGCAGACGATGGCCGAGACCGAGGGCGGCGGCCTCACCTGGATGATGGCCGCAATGGGATATCCAGACTACAACGCTGAGATCTACGGTTACCAGTCGGTCATCGGCACGGGCAACGTCATCGCTGCGTGGGACCCCAACGAGCAGAGCCGAGAGGTGGTACTGTGAGCGAAGGACCGGTCCTGTTCGGGGTGCACGTCCCCCCGCACCCTCAACCTCTGCTCGCGCATGAACAGAACGAGGGCTGGGGGAGACTGCGCGCAGCGTTCGAGCATTGTCGAGAGCAGATCGAACTCAGCGGGGCGGACATCCTGCTGGTCTACTCGACCACCTGGCCTTCGATCATCGGTCACCAGATCCAGGCACACCCGGAGCCGGAATGGGTACACGTCGACGACGATTTCCACTTCCTCGGCAGCATGCCCTACAAGTTCCGCATGGATACGGAGTTCGCCGAAGGCTACCGAGAAGCCGCCGAAAAGAGGGGACTCTTCGCCAGAACGGTCGCTTACGACGGCTTCCCCATCGACACCGGCTCGGTGGTCGCGCTCAGCCTGCTGAATCCAAACAACCGCATTCCTGCGTGCATCGTGTCGAGCAACCTGTACGCCAACCGATCCGAGACCATAGTGCTCGGCAAGGCGGCGCGTGACACCTTGGAAGCGCAAGGGAAGAAGGCGGTCGTGGTCGTCGTCTCAAGCCTCTCGAACCGCATGTTCACAGAGCACATCGATCCGCATGAGGACCGCATCCACAGCCAGAAGGACGACGATTGGAACCGCAAGATGCTCGAATTCTTCGCTGATGGCAGACTGGAGGACATCAGCCAGCTGAGTCGGGAGATTCACGGCCAGATCAGGGTGTCCAAAGTGGTCGCCTACAAGCCGATCTGGTGGATGGCGGCGGTGATGGGCCAGCACAACAATTACGCCGGGCAAGTTCACGCCTACGAAGCACTGCATGGTGCAGGAGGCGCGGTCATTTCTCTCTCACCCACCAGCCACTCAATCGGCGACAAGGAATTTGATGAGGATGATGTGGAGTTCTACCGCGGGGACCGCGACGTACTCACCCAGGGGATGATTTGAATGCCGGAAGACGAAGTTGAAACTGACCCCGACGGTCCGTTCATCTCAGAGGATGCGCCCGAACCGGTTGGAGCCTATGCGCACGGATTCCGGGTCGGGAAGACAATCTACGTCTCCGGCACCGGTCCGCGGGACCCTGCCACCAACGAGATTCCAGGCGGACCCATTCACGATGAGGATGGAAATCCGCTCGACTATGATATCAAGGCGCAGACGAGAGCGGCGATCGAGAACATCAAGACGATTCTCGAAGGAGCTGGATCGAATCTGGGCCGAATCATCGACTGCCTCGTCTTCCTAGTGGACATGGAGCGCGATTTCGCTGGTTACAACGAGGTCTACAACGAATACTTCGCCGACATCTTGGCCGCACGCACGACTGTTGCTGTCTCCGCCCTGCCAACACCGATCGCTGTCGAGTTCAAGGTCATCGCCAGAGTCGAGTAGCGCAGCAATTCGCGACTGGGCTCATTAGCAGGTCCGTATGCTCTAAAGCGGCTCTCCGGTCGCCCGCCCATGCCCCTAGGTGTCATCGACTTCGTCTACAAGGAGGTCGAACTGATCTCGGACACCCTGGAACGCAAACTCGGAATCTGGTCGGTTGTCATCATCTCACTCTCCGCGATGCTCGGCTCAGGCCTGTTCGTGCTGCCCGCGCTGGCGATGCTCGACCTCGGCGGGCCGGGCGTGTGGATGGCGTATGTGTTTGCAGCATTGGTGGTACTCCCCGGAGCCATCTCGAAGGCTGAACTCGGTACCGCGATGCCGACTTCAGGGGGGGACTACATCTACATCGAGCGAACCTATGGCCCGCTGTTCGGAACCGTCGCTGGACTCGGTCTGTGGGCCTCTTTCCTGCTCAAGGCGGCGTTCGCACTCATCGGCTTCTCCGCATACCTGTGGATCATCGAATCGCTGCTGGGAATCTCCTTCAATGCGAAATTCGCCGCTCTTGTGCTGCTCGTCATCGTCGTCGCCATCAACGTCGTCGGAGTGAGGTTGATCAAGAGGGTGCAAACCGTCGTCATCGCCATCTCCGTCCTCTTCCTCGTCGCACTCTGTATCTGGGCGGCACTGACTGCAGATCCCGACTGGATGCGTCCGATTGGGGAGGGTGCATTCGGTGAGGGATGGACATCCATGGCCGAAACCGCAGCATTCGTGTTCGTGTCTTATGCGGGGGTGACCAAGATCGCTGCGGTCGCTGAAGAGGTGAAGTTGCCAGAGAAGAACCTACCACGTGGCATCCTATTCTCCCTGTTCATCAGTACCATACTCTACGCTGGAATCGTCTACATGATGATGGCCGCGGTGGAACCGAGCGCCTATGTGTCAAATGGCGAAGCGCGCGAGGATCCGATGTACGTGTTCGCTAACAGTGTCGGAGGGCCGGTGATTGGGATCACAGCATCAGTGCTGGCAATCTTGACGATGACTTCAATGGCACTCGCCGGCATCTTGGCTGCCTCTCGCTACCCGTTCGCGATGGCACGCGACAACCTCCTTCCCGAAGCCCTGGAAGATGTGAACCCCCAGTTCGAGACTCCACATTGGTCGGTCATCTGTACCGGTCTCGCGATGGCAGGCGTAATCATCTTCCTCCCCGTTCACGATGTCGCCAAACTCGCCTCGGGATTCCAGATAATGATCTTCATCATCGTCAACACATGTGTCCTCGTCTTGCGTAGGGCATCCGGGGCACACGCCTGGTACGAACCGGCGTTCAAGTCGCCATTGTACCCACTGACTCAGATTCTCGGCATATCCGGCGGAGTGCTGCTCATCTACATGATGGGCGGGAAAGCGCTCGTGGGGGCCGCTGCCTGCACCCTGCTCGGCCTGGTCGTCTACTTCTCCTACGGCCGGTCAAGAGCGCATCCGATGTTGACCCCGTGGCGCACCGCGCGCACCGAGTTGACCAACCCGGAGCAATTCGAGAGAGAGAAGCGCTGGATGGTCTTCCACTCTTGCGGACATAATCATCGCCCGCGCAGGTCCAGCAAGTTGCACGATTGGTGGGACAAGAACCACCCCGACCACCTGACCTTACACGAGTTCATCCAAGCCATGAACATCCTCGCCCCTGATCTGGAGCACTTCCACCTGCGCAACCTGTTCCACGAGGTCGACGTCGACGGCAACGGTGTCATAGACATCGATGAATTCCTGAATTCATTTGATGACGGAACAGTTGACGACGCTGAGGAGTGAGGCGCGACTCTCCGGGTCAACCCTCAAGTGGCGCTCACACACGAGGATGCCCGATGGAGCAGCGCGCCAAGGACATTCTCGCGCTGCTGCTCAGCGCTCCGACCGCCAGCGTGGCCATCCTCGCCGCGCTCGCCTTCCCAGGAGGAGCTGGTACTGTCGTGTGGCTGGGTGGAAAGGCATGGCAGATCGGACTGCCAGCCGCATGGCACCTGAAGGTGGACGGACGTGAGCGGGCGTGGTCGAAGCCCGAGTTGGGCGGGTTCAGGGTGGCCGCAGCACTCGGGGTGGGAATGAGCGTGGCAATGCTCGTCGGGTGGTTCCTGCTCGGGAGCCAGTACCTCGACAGAGAACTCATTCGGAGCACGATGGAGCCGTATGGATTACTGAACCCATGGATCTATCTGGCCGCGTTCCTGTGGTGGGTGCTGTTCAACTCGGTGATGGAAGAATACCTGTTCCGCTGGTTCATCTTCTCGAAGTTCGAGAACCTCGTCGGCGGCAGACTGGCCGTGCCGCTGGCCGGACTGGCGTTCATGTCGCACCACACCCTCGCCATGCTCGTGTTGTTCCCCTGGTGGGCGAACCTGCTCGCATCGATTGGAATTTTCACCGGCGGTTGCGTCTGGTCGTGGACCTACCTGCGCTATCGCTCAATCTGGCCCGCGTACCTCTCTCACGCCATCGTCGACGTGACGCTGTTCGGCATGGGCGCGTACGTCCTGTTCGGCTGACGCAATTACACTCACCCGGGCCCTTGTGGAGGGCCGTTGCATTGAAGCGAGAGGGGTGATTGGAGAGGGCGCCAGCCGAGGTGAGAATGATGTCTGTTGCGGGGAAGGCGCGCAAGGTGACCACGCACACGCTGCTGGAAATGAAAGCCAGCGGTGAGAAGATCACCATGCTCACCGCATACGATTACTCCTTGGCGAAGATAGTCGATGGAGGAGGGGTGGACGTCATCCTCGTCGGCGATTCAGCCTCCAATGTAATGGCGGGCAACGACACAACGATTCCAATCACCCTCGACCATATGATCTACCACGCGCAGTGCGTGGTGCGGGCGGTCGACCGAGCGCTCATCGTCGTGGACATGCCGTTCGGATCCTATCAGGGCGATTCGAAGGAGGCGCTCTCCAGTGCGATTCGCATCATGAAGGAGAGCGATGCGCACGCGGTGAAGCTCGAGGGCGGCTCGGAGGTCGTCGAGTCGGTGGAGCGCATCTTGAGTGCGGGCATCCCTGTGATGGGGCACCTCGGGCTCACTCCGCAATCGATCTACAAGTTCGGCACCTACACGGTGCGGGCGAAGGAGGAGGAGGAAGCCGCGAAACTGATCGAGGATTCGAAACTCCTCGAACAGGCCGGTTGCTTCTCCATCGTCTACGAGAAGATTCCCGCTGGGTTGGCAGCGAAGGCGAGCAAGATCCTGACCATCCCCACCATCGGCATCGGTGCGGGTCCGGATTGCGACGGACAGGTTCTGGTGCTGCATGACCTGCTCGGCATCACCCACGAGTTCAATCCACGGTTCCTGCGCCGCTACATGCAGCTCTACGACGAGATCACCGGCGCAGTGCAGAACTATGTCAGCGACGTGCGTTCAGGAGATTTCCCCAACGAGGATGAGTCCTACTGACGTCAGATGCGCAGCCAACGTCCAGTCTCAGTGTCTCGCCACCACCAGACATCGGAGCCATTCGGGTGCTCCAGCCACTCGTAGCCGTCGTCAAGCCATTCCCCAGGGGCGTTCATGTCCGGGTTCAACGGCGGCGCGCGTGCAGCGCGCGGCGGGCCGCGCCGTCGCGGTGGTCCAGACGGCGGCCCACTGCGCTTCTGCTTCCGCTTCCTCCGAGAAGGAGACCCGTCGTCAGCACCCCATGGATTGACGTTCTCCCAATCGGAGGAATCCTTGAGCGAGCGTTCGTACTCTGATTCACTGACTGCCCTCCCCATGCCAGGCTTCGTTCTCTTGCTGGTAAAAAGTGTCCAAGCGGCGTACGGAATCCACAACATAACGACTACCGAAGGCACGATGATCAGCCAGAACATCGGTTCCATGCACCCACCACACCTGAGACGTTGCCTCGCCCGGAGCCTTCTCCCGTAGGATGTATTACCCTACAAGGTAATGAAACCCTCGGAAAAAGAACCATTTTTCCGGGCATATTGTGATTTCTTCACTCAACGCGTTCCCAGCCGACCGCGCGGAACTCCCACAGCGAGGGCTTTCCGTCAGAGAAAAGATACCATCCCGACTCACCAGAGCGCGTGCCTGGCAGCGGTTTCAGGAGCTCTCCATCCTCGGTCATCGGGCCAAGACCCGGCTCTGGAGACTCCCCCTCGAGTTCATCCTCCTCCGGTTCGGAACCGTCCTCAGCCATATCCGGCTCAGCCCACGGATCCTCCAGTTCATCATTCCAGTTACTGCCCCAGTCCTCGCTGTCACCCAGTTCCGACTCGTCCTCGTCGGCAGAATCCTCGTCTGATTCGGGTTCGGCATCCACCTCGGCTTGCTCACCTTCCTGCTCGTCGGATTCGGCGTCATCCTCGGAATCATCTCCGACGTCATCCACGGAATCATCGCCTACTGCGATCTCTTCGCCCTCGGCTTCGACTTCGTCAACGTCAGGTTCATCGACCACTTCCTCGGCGTCCTCGACGACTTCGGCCTCCTCATCGGTCTCCGTCGTGCCGAATGCGGCCAAGGCGCTGGACAGGCCGCTTTCCTCCTCAGCCGCAGGAGCGGTAGCAGCAGGCGGTGTGGCTTGGGGATCTGCACCCTCCCCCCAGCCATATCCATCGGATAGGGACTCGGGATGTGAGGGGGAATCACCCCAGCCATACTCAGGTTTTGACTGAACGAAGACACCGGGCTGAGGCTGAGGGAGGGCGGCGGTGGTCGAGTTGGCGGCGAGTCCCCGACCAAACAGGAACGCGGGTGGAGGTGCCGCGGGTTTCGGGGCACTTTGCTTTCCTCGACGACTCCGCTTCCCACGCTGACCGGCGATGGCGCGGGCCACAGCCGGACTCGGCGGTGGAGGCACGCCAGCAGCCGTTGGTGGGGGCATCTGTCCGGGAGGCAATACGACACCAGAGGGTATTGGAGGTACAGCAGTGGCAGGCTGCGGCATCCCCGCAAGATCGGGGACAGGAGCAGACACGGGTATCGGTTCGTGCTCATCCTCGTCATCGTCCTCGAATTCCATGCCATACGCCACCCTTCCGGCTCGGCGGTATGCCAACACCAGCAGCATGGCAATCAGCAGCCCGACGAACACGCTGCCTAGGGCCATCACATCCTCGCTGGTACCGAGTTGACCAGAGAGCAAGGTGGACTGGACATCGATGAAGGAGGGGTTGCTTTCAGCCCCATCATAGGTCGCCCTGATCGATTGCTGCTCACCGTGGTTCTCCAGGTTCAGCGTCCACACATCGTCTTCGCAGGTTGCCTCCCCAGCAGACGAGACGATATTGACGTCGCATGTGGGAATAGCCACCGGATGGCCACTGACGTCGAATCCCTCTATGGTGAACTGGACGACCTCCCCCTGTGTGCCCTCCTCGGGTGCGTTGATGACGAGATGGTCGAGTCGCCCGGGAAGCAGGTTCACCAGGAAGGTGTGCTCTGTCTGGCCGACGAATGCCCTGAGTTGGATCCAGCCCACACCCTCGGCGTGGAAAATGAAGTCACCATCGCCACCGGTCTCCTCGATCGTCCCATGCGATTCATCCACCTGCCACGTGGGGTTGTAATCGTGCCAAGTGCCCATCACGTCGAGTCCTGACACATGCAGTTGCAGTGATTCGCCGGTGACGACGGTGAGGTACCAGCCGCCGTCGGAATCGGTGAGGTTGAGGTCGACCGGCGGAGACCAGTCGACCTGGACGCGGATCTGTGCGGGGATGCCATCCGCTTCGGCGTAGATGTTGTGCTGGCCGCGTACCAAGGCGGTGAAGGTCGCGTTAGGCGCATCGATAGAGGCGTTTCCTGACGGGCCGTCGACGCTCCAGTTGAACGTGGCGTCGGTGATGATGTTACCATCGAGGTCCTTGGCGACCGGAAAGAGTTCCAAGGATTCACCGGTGAGTAGGTCCGAGTCATGTCCTGCCAGCGATATCTGAGCGATATCGCCGGCGGTCACCTGGATGGTCAACTCGTCCATCATCATGACGTTGCCATTGTCCGGACCGCTGTAGATCGCTCGGACAGTGTACGAGCCGACGCTGTTGCCCTCAAAGGTCGCCGTCGCTCCATCTTGAGTCAACCAGGAACTGGATTCATTCTCAATCGTGGACCAAGTGCCGTTGACCACCCAGCGATTGTCTCGCTGGTCCGCGACGACCATCGTCAGGTCGAGCGCCTCATCTGAGGTGATCGAGACGCTGTCATGCTCTATCAACAGGTTCTGGGCGGCACCGCGGCTGACGTTCACCTCCCACGTGTCGCTGAACTCGTCGACTGACACGCTGATGTTGAACCGGCCGATCGGTCCAGGGATCCATCTTGGAGATTGTTCGGGAATCAGCTCGATCGCTGAGCCCTCGGGAACGACCCAGTCGGACGAGAATGTGACCA
>CALCOR010000354.1 GCA_937897085.1 uncultured euryarchaeote
AACTCCGAGCGCGAACTCCTTCTTGCCGTCGACATGAATCAGGCCGCGGGCTCCGGCTTCACGTTCGATGATCGCATCGACCTGCAGGACCACGTCGAGAATCGCTTGGAACTCGTCCTCTGTGAGGTTGGAGATGTGCAACGCCTCCTCACGGTCGAGCAACCTATCATACGCCTCGAATTTGGTTGACACCTCGAGATATGGATCGGGCAACTTCACCCCTTCCTCGATCTGTGTGCCGGGCTCGAATCCGAACTCCTCGACGCCGACCTTTCCATCGGTGTAGCGCTTGTAGGCGGAACCGACCAGGTAGTGGCGGCAGATGACCTCGAGCGGGACGAACACGTTCTCCATGTCGCGGGGGATGGCCCCGGGTTCACGAATGACCGTCATCTTGCGCGCGAGGCAGCGGTCAGGCGCGTGCATGTCGATCGTGTGGGTGTCACAGATGCCTTCCTTCTCCACTAGTTCGAACCAGTGACAGGAGGTGCGGTTGAGGCTCTCACCCTTGCGTGGCACGAGGCTCGGGATGATCTGGTCGTAGACTGAAATCTGGTCGGTGTAGCGGAACTCGAGGACGTCCGGGTCATCGGTACTCCAGACCTGCTTCACCTTTCCCGAATAGAGCAGTTCTCCCATGTGAGGTGGGCCCACGCGAGCCGCCCTTCATTGTTGGGCTGTGTCTTGGTCACCCGTGTGAGCGCAGAAGTATCCCGCAGTCACGTCTGAGCGCGGCTCTTGAAATGGTGACCAGATGACGGACGATGTCGTTGACTCCTCCGTCGTGCGGCTCGTCGGCGTTGACGACGAAGCGGCCGTTGGTCAGCAGTTGCACCAACTCTGTGAGTTCGTCGCATTCCAGCCAACCGTGGAGGCGCCCGACCGCAGATTGCTCGTAGCGCTCGTGGCCGAGCAGGACACTGGAGAATCTACCCGCCAGCGCCAGCAGCAGGTCGTCGAGGATCTCGCCATCTTCTTCTGGTGAGGCGCACCATTCCAACAGGTAGGAGAGCGGGTTGGCGTCACCCCACGGAAACCGCCCCAACCGGTCCCGGCTGAGGTCGCCACCGATGGAGATCGCCTGACCCGTCTCTTCTCTGGCCATCAGGGCGGTGAGCATGAGCGTGGCATCATCCCACTCTATCCCCGCTCTGCCAACGGATGTGTCTGCACCTTGGGACTCGAGGTCTGCGGCGAGGTGGGAGTCTCCATCGAGGAGGTCCTTGAAGGCAGAATCGTCGCCAGCATCGGCGGATTCTAGGGCTTCCACAAGTGCTGGCGCAAGCCCGTTGCGGATGGACGTGAACGTGTGGAAGGCGGGAGTCGAGGTGACCATCGGTTCAACCTCCGCGGTCCTCACGGCGGTCGCGCAATGAGCGCAACCGCTTCTCGAACTCATCGAGTATCACTTCCTCTTCCTCGGGTGCCTCGTCCACCTCGATGAGGCCCTCCTGCATCTCTGAGATCGCTTCCTCGTCGACTTCCTCCACCGGTACTGGCTCCTCCTCGTCGCCTTCGATGTGCATCTCGCCACCGTAGTCGACGGATCGGCTCCGCTTCGGCTTCTTCTCAGGAGCGGGTTGCGTGCGTGCCTTAGCGGCCGACTTGGTTCTCTTCGCTTGTCGCGTCCGCTTTCGTTTCGGTCGCGGCTGGATGAACCCTGCGAGCCACAGGGCGGCGAGCAGCACTACGGCCGCCCCGGTGCCGATCACCCAGTCGTTCGTGAGCACGGCCACAGACGTTGGTTCGCGCAGCAAGAGCGAGGCCGTGTCATCTGAGGGGTCGTCATCGATGTCCCACGGGGCGGCGCAGGCGAGGCGGGCGACGAGTGGTTCGTCGGAGTCTATCGGCGGGCGGTCGAGTGTGAGTTTCGGTGAAATCTCCACTGTCATGTTCACCCTGTGGATGCTGCTCCATTCCGCTTGGGTGAGCGTCAAGGTGCACACTGCGTCGCTGAGCAGCTGGTGGTTGCTGCGATGGATGAGCACGCTCACTTCGGTGTCATCATCGCTCTGTTCGAGAGTCAATCCGATGTTCCATCCGCTCTGTCGCTCGATGATCGTGGTCTCGGCGCGAGTGACCAGCATTCCGGCGCCGTCGAACACGAGCACCTCGATTTCATGCACTCCCGCTGGTGGGTCCCAATCCAGCGCGCTGATGTTGAACGACTGCATCTGGTTGGCGAGGGTCCTCCCGCTCACCTGGTCGATGATTGTGCCATCAGACATGCGCAGCAGCGCGGTCCAGTCGAAATCGGCGCTGCCGTTTCCAATCTGACAGGTTGCCATCGGGACGGTGCGGTTGCTCGCCAGCGTGCAGGATGCTGAGCGAATCGGGCGCACGCTCGCGTGCGATTCGTAGGCGAGGGACACGGAACCGCTGCTTGTGGAGAGGGTCAGCAGGCCATTCGTCTGGTCGGCCACTGGCAGCAGCCACCCGTCTCCGTGCGCTTCCAGAAGGCCGATTTGTTGGTCGGCTACCGCTTGGATGCCTGCCCCATGGAACCTCAGCACGTGGGAATCCCCCGTGACTCCCCACATAATCGGGCTGGTGGCCCATGCGTGGGTGCTGGATACGACTGTGACATCGAGCACCCGCACGTTGCCCGCTCCGTCGGTGAGCCTGATCTGTACGGAGACGTTTGAGCCGTCCCAATCGCCAGCGGGCACCAGATCCACAGGCAGGCCGCGCACTTCCCCCCAAGCGAGCGTGATGTCCGCCTCACTCGGCTGCCATCCCTGTGGAAGTCCGGACAGTTCGACATGAATCGGATTGGGAGCGTTCCCGGTATTCGCCAGCGAGATGCGCACATGGCCTCCATCAGGAGAGACGAGCCACTGCTCCCAATCGCCCGCCGGCATCGACGCCTGGAAGTCGAGTATCGGTCTGATCCGGACTGGCAGGATGGTCTCTCCCACGCCGCTGCCATCTCCATTACGGGCACGTACCGTCAGTTCGACTGCTGGACCTGACTGAGCTCCTTCTGGGGGTGTTACCAGCAGATTCAGCACCGCTGTTTCACCCGGTTCGAGCACGGGAAGTGACTCGTCAGCACTCACGTTCCAACCGAAACCATCGATTGCTGCAGTGATGAACGGCGCAGAGGGCTGGTTCCCCCGCTGTTCGACGATCAGCGAGATGTTGGAACCACCCGGTTCAACATCGAGGTCGCCTCCGGCCGAGAACACCTTCCATGCGGGTCGGTGGCTGACCTCGAGCGTCACCGTGAACTGTCCGAGCGAGATGCCGCCCGCCTCCAGTTCCAAGGTCAACTCCGAGGTGGTGCCGTTCCAAGCCAGACTTGGGACATCCACCGAGATGGTGAGTTGTTCGGAGGTGTTCACCGCGAGTTCCTGAGTCGTATCATCGGTCGCAGTCCAGGCTGTGTCGCTGTCATTGCCGGTGGGCGTGACCACGAGCGTGCTCGAGATGGACAACGTATCCGGGAAGTTACCGATGTTGGTGGCCGTGAGCGTCAGGTCGGTCGTCCCGTCAGGCTGGATGAACAGTTCAGCAGCTCCCAGGTGGGTGCTGCCAGCGTGTGTAAGGCTCAGATTCCAGCGATGGTCCTGGCGCGCCTCCACCTGAATGACCGCGGTGGCGCGCACCGCTACATCCCCTTGTGAGTGGAGTTCGAATTCGATGAGCATGCCCTGCCGCGCAGGTGTGTCATCCGGAAGCGTGACCTGCACCGGAACCTGTCGCAGACCCGCAGCACCGATGCTGTACGTGGGTGAGGGGATCGAAAAAGTGACCCCGGAGTCGTCGCTGAAGTTCGCATTGGGCTTGACCGACCCGGTGAGGTTGTAGGTGTCAGGGCCGTTGCCTGGGTTCTCCAATCGTAGCACGAACCATCCCGGCTCGGTCACGTTGAGCAGCACTGGCTCTGTGGTCGGGTCGATGATCTGTAGCGAGGCGCGATGCACCTGCAACACACGAAGCGAGAATTCGAGGTCGTGGGAACTGCGATTCGCCTCCACGGCGCTGAACGGATGGAACAGGGGCGGGGCGTCAACAGGGAGGTCGAGGGTCAATCCACCGCTGACGGTGGTGCCCGCCGCGCCTGTGGCTGTGAGTGTGCCTCCGACCAGGTTGAGGGCGCCTGACGCGCTCCATGTCCATCCCGACTGGAGCATGCCGGAGGATGCCAGGTCCCATTCAAGTTCAGAGACCCCTGCTGGGATGGCGATGTCGGCACTCCATTGCAGTCCATTGGCAGGTACACTCCTGATGTTAGGTGGAGACATCCGAACTGCGTTTGCGTTGAAGGTGAGCGTCATCGAACGACAGACCTCGTCATCACCGGTGCCGATGCAGATCGTGAGCGTAGTCGAGACGTTCTCTCCAAGTCCCACCGTCGAAGGGACTGGCAGGCGGGCGAGTAACTCTCTCTGTTCACCGGGTGCGAGGGTGAGGATGTTCACCTCCCCAGTGTCGTCGTGAAGGGTGAGGTTGCTTCCCCACGCCGTTGGGTCCCATGCCCTGTCGGTCACCGTCTCCTGTGCGTTGCCGAGATTCTCCACCAGCAGCCATGCCTCGGCGTACCCTCCAGGTAGTCCCATCCCTGAACTGACGCTCGTTCCATAGGGGCCACGCATCGACAGGCCCCGGGTGCGGTTCGCCTCGATTGGAAGAAGACTGGTGTAACTGATGTTGGTATCACTGTCGAGAGTCATCGTCAGCGAGATCGAGCCTGCATCCGAGCCGAGCGCCTCCTCGGGAGCGGACACCTCGAGCACCATCTCCCAGGTCTGCTCCGCCTCGATGTGCACTCCACTGGAGCCGCCGGGAGTGATCTCGTTCACTGTCCAGTTCTGCGGCAGTCCGGTTGGGTCGACAGACAGAGTCCACTCACCGGCCAGTCGCCCGGTGGATGTGACCATCAGAATCGTCTGGATGCTGGAGTCTGGATCGACCCTGACAGGGTCCGCAGGAATGGCGATCGACACAGCGTATGGCTCGACTATAATCAGCGGAATGGTCTGCTCATCGTTGTCATAGCGCGCTTGGGTGATGTTGGTGTGCGGATCGAGTTCGATGCGCGCCGTATGGCTACCCAGTGGCGCGCTGAGATCGATGCTGAAGCTGGCGAAGTCCCCATTGCCGGTCGGTGAGACTGGATCGAGTGAGTCGATGCGTTCACGGTGGATCTCGGCACCGTCCCAGTAGAGTACCGCGTCCACCGCGGCGTCGGTCGTTTCGGTGCCGACGTTCTCCACATAGGCGGTCAGTGTGAACGTCTCGTCCGGATCCGGATGGCTCGGATTGAACTGAATGCCGCGACCGTCTACGAACGGACGCACGTCGGCGCGCGCACGCGAGACGAGCATGTCACCGATGAGCACGTCGAGGGCTCCGTCTCCGTCGATGTCAGCCAGTGCCGGCGCTGCCCATGTCCGGTGAGGGAGTGACAGTTCGGTGACCCAACCTTGGCCGATGCCCGCTTGGGTGCCGGTGTCCCCCTCCCATGCCCATAGTTTCTGACCGAAAGCGAGCAGGATGTCCGGCTGGTCCTGACCATCGAGATCCAAGGAGAATGGGGGTGAGACAGCGATTTCGTCGTTCAGGTTTCCTCCACCACGGTCAAGCACATGTGACCACGCCTTCGTCGGAGATTGACCCTCGGTAAGGTCGTGACAACCCACCATGCCATGCCTGTCGGCATCCACACGATACC
Organism: uncultured euryarchaeote; assembly: GCA_937897085.1. Lineage (GTDB taxonomy): Archaea > Thermoplasmatota > Poseidoniia > Poseidoniales > Thalassarchaeaceae > JAKUTA01. The sequence goes on from CALCOR010000354.1 coordinate 5,678, forward strand.
AGGTGGCCCAACAGACTCGGTCATGCACTCCGTCGTCATCCTTGTCTACAGGATGCGGAGGTGCGTCTGCGAAGCCATTGCTGGCGCGGAACTCCCACAGCATCGTGCCATCGATGATGTCCCGGCCCTGGTATTCGGCACCATCACCAGTGCCACCACCGTCGACGTCGGAAGGAATGGTCACGATCATCTCGGGGAGCGGATCGCCATCCAACTGAGCCAACACCGGACCCGGGAGCCGGATGTGCGGTGTGTCGGTGTTTCCATCGAGGTTGTTCAGCGTCTTGCCCCCCCATTGAGGCGCACCGCTGGCGCCGTTGAGGCGCCAGAGCCACATGTTCCCGTCATCGGGATCGATGGTGGTGAGCAGCACGGCGGAGTTGGTGTCGTCAATCTGCACCCACGCTGCGTCGGAAGGGATTTCCCCATTGTCCAGAGTCACCTCCCAGAGGGGGTCGGGTGGGCCACCAGAGACTAGTGGGATGGCGGCTATGACCGGTTGTTCGTTTGCCTCGTTGACCAATGAGAGCACAACCTCTGGCGAGCCGTCCAGCAGCAGGTCAGCGATGAGCAACTGTGTTCCTATCTTGTGGTTGGCCCAGAAGTACGGAGAGGTCGTGGTGATGGCGAGGTCCGGGTCACTCCACTGCCACAGCCGTTCGCTGGTGTGCCCCCCGCTATTCCAGCCTGCATCGTTGCAGGAGAGACTAGGCGACCAGAGTTCCAGGGTGAAGGTCCCTTGAGCATCGTAGGCTACGACGATCTCCATTCTTCCATCATCGTCCACATCCACGAGCGCTGGTGCCGCCTTCACCGGGTCAGTGGCACCGAGGTCCACCTGCCAGGCGGTTCGAGAATCATCTCCGTCGACGATCTTCAGGATGGAGTGCATGCTTCCGCCGACATCCTGCTGATGGACGAACACTGGCATCAGTCTGTCACCAGCGCATCTCTCGAACGCCTCCCCGGTGACGTTGATGCTGGCGGAGAAGTCGCCGACCGGGACAGCCAGTGAGTCGACTCCGTAATCCTCGGCACCATAGTGGCGCCAGTTGAGTGCAGGCTCGTCGATAGTGGCCAGGGTGGTCACTGCGGACACCTGTCCCTCACCCGGGCCGCCGGTGGTGGAATGGGCTGGTGCGCTCATGTTCCGCGAACCGTAGCGACCGAACTGTGGCCAGTCCTGTTCGCCGTCTATCCACGGAGTCTGCCCGCTGCGGGCAGCGGAATCAGAACCGTCAGAGAGGACGCTTCTTCCCGGTTCCACGTATGCCGCCACAATGCAGATCTGTAACAGCATCAGGAGGGAGAGCAACAGTGCTATGGGAGCCTTTGAGTCCCGTGGATGGCTACGCCCAGCGATACGCACGAACCATGGTGCCTTTCCGTCCCCTCTTCAACCTTGAGTCGAGACGCGACGGACAGAGCAGCGTTTGCCTCGCGTGTGACCCTACCGGGTCACGTGTTCACTCACAGGGCTTAAATGGGGGCGGACGGTCGGCGGCTCGCTGGGAACCTCTCCTCTGGAGGCACCGCCGATGAGGGACGGGAGGGTCATGTGCCCTTCCGTCCCGGCGGGCGTCTTCTGAGGTGGGCGGACTGGGAGGCACACAGAGATGTACACAATAGAGATTCGCGAGGACACGATCCGCATTCCTGCGGAATATATTCGAGAAGGCCACTCATTGAGCCAGCATGTCGATCAGTTGGCACACAGCGCGTTCGAAGGTCGCTTCGATGATGACGGAAACTTCATCCTGGTCACTTTCGGCCACGAAATGCTCGGTCGCGGCCGCATCATTCACGGAGATGGCGCGATCTACCAACGAGTTCGCTTCAAGGCCCTTCTGTTCCACATGGACAGCAACGAGGTCGTCGACGGCGCCGTCTCCGAAGTACACGAGTTCGGTGCCTTCGTGCAGATTGGTCCGGTAGAGGCGCTGCTGCACAAGTCGCAGATCCTCGATGAGCAGGTGAACATCAACATGGGGCAAGGTCGCATCGAGGGTGCTCGCAGTGGTCGCTTCCTCGAACTTGGTTCACCCGTGCGTGCTCGCATCGTCACCATTTCGCTCAATCCGCACGACCCCCGTTCGAGCAAGATAGGTCTGACCTGTAAGCAGACCGGACTCGGAGCGCACGACTGGCTCAATGAGGACCGAGAGGGGGAGTAAGGATGGCGAAGAAGGTCGTGTACGCATGCGGTGAGTGCCACCGCATTCTGGAGGAAGGAATCGACGAGTGCAACGCCCATCCAGATGCTCACTGCACCGGTGACTGGCAGGGATATGTGGTGATTCTCAATCCGAGCCGCTCAGAGATCGCAAAGAAACTCAATGTCGAGATTCCGGGCAACTACGCTCTCAAGGTCAACATACGCTGAATGGAGGGATTTGGATGGAGGTATTGGAGAGGATGGAGAACCCGTTGCTCAAGCGGGTCGAGATTCGCTTTCGCTGGCGCCATGTCGGGACAGCCACCCCCTCTCGTGCCCAGATGCTGGCCGCTGTCGCCGCGGTGGAGCCGGGAAGTTCAGCGCAGAACATCATCGTCAAGGATGTCAGCACTCGTTTCGGACAACCGCTGACCACTGGGTTGGCATTCGTCTACGAATCTGCTGAAGCACTCGCCGACGAGCCCACCTACATCCTGTCTCGTCAAAAGTCTGCTCTAGGCCTGTCTGAGAAGAAAGAAGCCAAACCTGAACCCGCGGCGGAAACTGAGCCGGACGAGGAAGATTCAGGAGATGAGGAAGCAATTGAAGAGGTCGAGACAGAAGCGGCTGAGATTGCCGGAGGTGAGGAGTGATGGCGAACAGGGGACAGTTGTACTCTGTTGAGGGCGACCGACTCGTGCGCAAGAACGAGTTCTGCCCGAGGTGCAAGAAAGGCGTCTTCATGGCGCGCCACGCTGACCGCAGTTCCTGTGGTCGCTGTGGATGGACTGAGTGGAATCCGGGCTCTGCCCCGACTCCTGTGGTGGAGGCAGAAACACCAGCCGAGGAACCAGCTGAGGTGGAGGCAGAAGCACCAGCCGAGGAA
>CALCOR010000355.1 GCA_937897085.1 uncultured euryarchaeote
GTGATCGGGGCCGGAGTCGGCTTCATCACGCTTTACGTGGCTGCTCTGTGGACACTTGAATCGCTGCGCTATGAGGCGGAGTGGCCGTGGGTGACCTGGACGATGGGCAACAACGGACGCTATCTATCGATGCTCATCATCCCGCTGTTCTGGCTGCTTATGCGCCTGCGGCACCTGTCAGAATCTGACCTGCCGACCATCGATGCTCCCGGGCCACGCGCCCACGCGCTGTTCCTCGGAATCATGCTCATCCTGCCGATCTCACTGCTCACCGGCCTCCACGGACAGACGATGTGGACGGACGAGGCGGCCGAGGTGCTCTCAGAGAACATGGATGACGGGGAGGACTTCCTGTTCGTCTCCGAGGCCACTCAAGGGATGCACTGGCTCTACACATTCCACTACGAGGTCGACCCCTACGGAGAACGCGGTATCACCGGCCATTGGAGAGCCGATGTGACTTCTTGGGAGGATGAACTGCTGAACGGCACTCGCCACGCCAACCGCGGTGACCTTTCCAACGTCCACTGGGTCGTGCTCTCCCCTGACGTTCCCTGGAGTCCTCCTGCTGGATGGGGGCCTGTTGCCACCGACAGTGCGCCATGGATGAACGGCGGGTGTGACTGGATCATCTGGTCCGATGTGGAAGATGTCGAGTCGCTCGACTCGTTCAGTCGTCAAGTGTGTCAATGACCTTCTGGCGGTTTCTGCGAAACAACTTGAATCGCTTCTTCTTCTGCTGCTCGATCTCGGACTCGGGGTCCTCCTTGAGAGACTTGAACGGAATCCACTTGTCAGGGACGAGGCGCCACGGGATGACGAATGCGACGATGCCAAGCAGGATCTGGCTGCCGGGAATCATGAACACGCGCAACGGTGGAACGACCATGCCCACTACGCCGAGTTGGTCCGCTGCCTGCTTGCGCTCATCTTTCGAGGTCTTCTTACCGAGCACAATCTTGCCGAGCGTCCCGAAGGCGTCCTTCGCCTCGACCGCCTCCACCTTGGTGACATCCCACGCCTTGCCGACCGCATCGCCCCACTCATCGGGGTCGCGGGCGACTGCGATGAGTTCCTGACGCTGCTCCTTGGGAAGTTTCTTGGCAACGATGTAGGCGCCCTTAGCCACCCATGGCAACGCTCTCAGCAGACGCCTGATGCGCCCGACCCGCTTCACTGGAAGCTCGCTCACGCTCTGTCGTGCCGTCCACCCCGCAAAGGGGTTGCTGAATCCAGAGTCGTGTGGATTCAGGCGTTGCGCTCGGCCTGAATCTGGGAGCGCATGGCCTTGCACGCCTTGGCGACCCCACTGAGGGTACCGCGCAGGCGCCTGCCGGCTGCATCGACGCCGTTCTCGTGCTTCTCGGCGTCTCCCATTCCGGCCATCAGGCCGTCTATCATTTCCTGCAACTGTTCACTGACTGAAGTCATAGCACAAACGGCCCGAACGACCGTTCTATATCCTTTCGGAGGTAAAAGGTGGAACTCTCAACGCAGTCACGTCGAATAGTGGGATATCAGCGAATCGAGATCGTATGCA
>CALCOR010000356.1 GCA_937897085.1 uncultured euryarchaeote
AATGCACGCACGCACTCTGCATGTCTCATAGAGCGAAACTGACCCTATTTCAACCGCCGATGGTCCAGCCGCACCCGTTCACAGGTCCGCAAAAGCAGCGATTGCATGCTCTATGTCGACATCATCGACATGCAGGTGGGTGACTGCTCTCAACATCGTAGGTCCGAGATCGAGCAGGTCGACACCCCGCTCCGCTAGACCAGCCACCGCCTCTTGACCGGTCTTGCCGCCGGTCAGCTCGATGTAGCACATGTTCGTCTGCACCGCATCTAGGTCCACTGAGAATCCATCCAGTGCGTCGATCGCCTCAGCCAGAGTACGCGCCCGTGCGTGATCCTCGGCTAGCCGCTCGATGTTGTGCTCCAGAGCGTACAATCCTGCCGCAGCCAGGATACCAGCCTGACGCATGCCCCCACCGAACAGTTTCCGCCAGCGGTGCGCTCGCTCGACGAAGTCGGCATCCCCAGCCACGAGCGAACCGACTGGAGCGCCCAGACCCTTAGAGAGGCAGATGGAGACGGAGTCGCAGTCCCGCACCATGCGGGAGGCATCGATTCCGGTGGCGACCACGGCGTTGAACAGCCGGGCGCCATCCATGTGCACCGAGCATCCAGAGGAGTGTGCCAACTCGCAGATGGCGTCGATCGATTCCTGCGGGTAACAGGTTCCACCACCTCTATTCGACGTGTTCTCGATGCACACGAGGCTGCAGTCCGGGAAGTGCGACATGCTGCCCTTCGACTTGCGGATTGCCGCCGCCACATCCGTCGGGGCCATGATCCCCCTCTCAGCCTCCACCAATGCCACAGAACATCCGGACAATGCCGCGTAACCTCCACCCTCGTAGACGTAGACGTGACTCGTTCCCTCTGTGACTATCTCATCTCCAGGCGTGGTGTGCGTGCGCACCGACACCGCGTTCGCCATCGTACCAGATGGCACGAACAGCGCCGCATCCTTACCGAGCATGGCCGCAAGACGCTCCTGCAGCATCTGGACCGTCGGGTCGTCCCCGAGAACGTCATCGCCCACCGGTGCATCGGCGATGGCGTCGCGCATCGCTGCCGAGGGCTGCGTGACCGTGTCGCTGCGCAGGTCTGTGCGGCCGGCAAGGGGAGGGCACATCGGGTGGGCGAGTCCGGGCCTCACTCATAGCGAGTGCGCCGAGAGCGACCAGCGCTCAACAGCGGTGTGCGTCGCACCGTGAGGTGTTAGTTTACTCTCGAACAGCACCAACTCAGGCGCGTCTAGCCAGTCATCCTGCAGGCCCTCGTTTGCCTCCATCCATTCGGCCAACTCCGCCTTCAGCGCGCGCCGTTTAACGAACTTGACACCTGAATCACGAGCGGTCTTAGCGCGACCTAGGGTGAGGTGCGGCATCCAAGCGCGCGACTCGGACCAACCGAACGATGACAGCGCGCCTTCGCGCGCATCGCCCAGCACCGCCCGCCCACTTTCATCACGGAACTCGATGCCTGCCCACACCGGCCCGCCGAAACAGCCGACACCGGATACGCGCAGGGTGGCATCGAGTCCACCCTCGAGCAACTCATTGACGCAACCATCGACCGCTGCGCGCAGGTCGTTCACCTGTTCGTCAGGCACGAACCCGAGGAAGGCCCAGGTCAGGTGCCATTGATGTTCGGGCACCGGCGCAAGACGCATCCCTGACGCCTCCAGATCGACCTCGGTGAGTGATTCAGCAGCGGTCACCAGACCTGCGGTAGCCGGCACGGGGATTCCCAAGAACATCCGAGGCATCC
>CALCOR010000357.1 GCA_937897085.1 uncultured euryarchaeote
ACGCGACGGTCGACCAGAACGGGTGTGCTTCGACACAGCGGGACACTGACAATGATGGCGTGAACGACGCCTTCGACGCCTTCCCCTTCGACTCCACACAGTGGGCGGACACCGATGGTGACGGATATGGTGACAATGCGAACGGGAACAACTCGGACGCCTTCCCGAACGATGCGTCCCAATGGTCTGATGCAGATGGTGATGGCTACGGTGACAACCCGAACGGGACCAACCCCGATGCTTTCCCACAGGATGGCACGCAGTGGTCCGATCAAGACGGCGACGGCTACGGTGACAACCAGAACGGGACCAACCCCGATGTGTTCCCGAATGACCCGAGCCAGTGGTCTGATCAAGACGGCGACGGCTACGGTGACAATTCGAGCGGGACCAACCCCGATGCTTTCCCACAGGATGGAACGCAGTGGTCCGATCAAGACGGCGACGGCTATGGTGACAACCCCGCGGGCAACAACCCGGACGCCTTCCCCACTGACAGCACCCAGTGGGAGGATTCTGACGGCGACGGCTACGGCGACAACCCGTTCGGCGCCAACCCAGACGCATTCCCATCCGACAACACACAGTGGAACGACACCGATGGAGACGGCTACGGCGACAACCCGCTGGGCAACAACTCCGACGCCTTCCCCAATGACGGCACTCAGTGGGAGGACACCGATGGAGACGGCTACGGCGACAATCCGCTGGGCAACAACCCGGACGCCTTCCCCAACGACAGCACGCAGTGGGAGGACACCGATGGTGACGGCTATGGGAACAACCCACTCGGGAACAACCCGGACGCCTTCCCAACCGACGGTTCGCAATGGTTCGATCAGGATGGAGACGGATACGGTGACAACCCCCAGGGGAATAACTCAGACGTCTTCCCCACCGACTCGAGTCAGTGGTACGACCGAGATGGTGATGGCTACGGAGACAACCCGCTGGGCAACAACTCGGACGATTGCCCGGACACTCCCTCGGGCCTCGCGGTCGATGAGAACGGCTGTGCAGATTCCGAGCGTGACAGCGACAATGACGGAGTGATGGACGATGTCGACATCTGCCCGAGCGAGGATGCGAGCGGATACGATGACGACAACGACGGCTGCATCGACGACAACGACCACGATGGAGTGCTGGACGATGTTGACCTGTGTGTTAACGAGGATGCCTCGGGATACGATGCGAACGGTGACGGCTGCATCGACGACACCGACGGAGATGGCGTGAAGGATGACACGGACATCTGTCGCTTAGAGGACGCATCGGGCTTCGATTCCAACGCGGATGGCTGCATCGACGACACTGACGGGGACCTCGTGAAGGATGATGTCGACCAATGTCCAACAGTCAATTCCACCGGCTGGGACAACGACGGAGATGGCTGCATCGACGACACCGACGCCGACACGATTCTGGATCCTGATGACGACTGCCCCGGCACACCTGCTGGTGCGCTGATCAACAGTACCGGCTGCGCCGATGTGCAGCGGGATACCGATGGCGACACCGTCAACAATGCCGTTGATGAATGTCCGATGACCCCGATTGGCCAGATGGTCGATGGTGTCGGCTGCGCAGACAGCCAGAAGGACACCGATTCAGACTACGTCAGGGACGACATCGACATCTGCCCCGGTTCTCCGTCTGGAACCCAGGTGGATTCAGTCGGCTGCGCGGACAGCCAGAAGGACACCGATGACGACGGGGTCACAGATGACCTCGACGACTGTGACGGCACACCAGTAGCCGAGGCGGCGAACTCTGAGGGGTGCTCGCTGTCGCAGATAGATTCTGATTCCGATGGCTGGATGGACGATGAGGATGCGTTCCCGTTAGACCCGGCGGAACATCTTGACAGTGATGGCGATGGCGTGGGTGACAACAGCGACTTCTTCCCCAACGATGCGACCAGGTCGCTTGAGTCTCATGGAGAGCAGGAGCCCAAAGGCATCTCCCAGACCGCGATGATAATCGCGGCTGTGGGGTCACTGCTGTTCATCGCGGCAATGATCGTGTTGGTGCTGGCCTTCCGCCGCAAGAAGGATGACGACGATGAGCCGGATGCCCTCTACTCGGGCGCGATTTCGCAAGCGCCGGTAGAGCCGTTGCACACCGAGATCGCCGCCGCCGCGGCAGCCCAACTATCCATGTCTGACGAGCCCGCACTACCGGATGTCGCCGAAGCAACTTCTCTGCTGGATGAGCAGCCAGCGGCGCAGGAGGAGCAGTGGACCGATGAACACGGTGTCAACTGGTATCGTCAGGCCGATGGAACACTGCTCCGCTGGGAAGGCGACGAGTGGCAACAGACGTGAGCTGGCTCAGCCCAGTCCGCGGAACTCAGGAGTGTAAAGGTCTGGTTGAAGTTCGGCCTCAGGGTCGACGGCGTAACGGCTGAAGTCTTCAACGCCCGCTTCGCGCAGGACATCCTCGTCGAACACGAGGTTCCCGGTGTATTCCGAGGCTGGACGGGTGACCACGGCGTGCACGGCGTCGCCCACCATCTCCGGATGCCGCGAGCGACGAGCCACCGCTTCACCGCCCAGCAAGTTCAGGATGGCGGCGGTGGCGATGGTGGTCTTCGGCCAGACCGCGTTGACCGCGATGCCTGCAGGCGCCAGTTCGGCGGCCAGCCCGACAGCGGCCATGCTCATCCCGTATTTCGACAGGGTGTAGGCGAGGTGCGGAGCCAGCCAGCGCGGATGCGGGTCGAGCGGCGGAGAGATCATCACGATGTGTGGATTCTCGGAGTTCGCTAGATGCGGTGCACACAGTTTGGACATCAGCCACGCGCCGCGCATGTTGATCTGGTGCATCAGGTCGAACCGCTTCAATGAGGTGTGTTCAGTCGGGGCGATGAACACCGCGCCGGCGTTGTTCACCAGTACGTCGATTCCCCCAAACCGTTCCACGGTGGCCTCAACGGCGGCGACAACCTGTTCCTCGTCGCGCAGATCCACCTGCACTGCCAGAGCGTGACCACCTGCCTGTTCCACTTCAGCTGCCACGCTATGGATGGTCCCGGGAAGTTTCGGATGTGGCTCGGAGGTCTTGGCGGCGATGACGACGTTGGCGCCATCTGCAGCGGCTCTGAGCGCGATCGCCTGCCCGATGCCACGGCTCGCCCCTGTCACCAGCACAGTTCGGCCAGCGAGGGTGGTTTCGCTCATCCAACCACACCTCAGGCGAGCAGGGAGTCGACGAGTTCGATGTATGACTTCATCGCATCCTCACTGGCGGTTCCCTTGACACCGAACCAGGCGTTCCATTTGGCAATCGCCTTCTGACCCTTGGAGTACGGCTTGCGTCCACCCACGTCGCCCTCGGTCGCTTGCTTGTACAGCGCATACAAGCGCAGCAGGGTTCCATTCGATGGTTTTTCAGTCAGGTTCCACACGCGTTTACTCGCCCTTTCGAATTTCCGTTTCAACATCGTTCCAATCTCCTCATGCATTCTTTCACCCATCAGATCTGACACCTATACCGAAGCGGCCGCTCAGGAACGCCTCCAGCAGTTCTCGTCGTTCGGGAGAATCGGATAGTGATGAGTGGTCCAGAGTGGTCAGCACCTGCACCACAGCATCGGCGGGCAGGTGCGGAGTGAGTCTATTGAGATGGGCGTTACCGATTCGCTTGTCGCCACCGGCCTGCAGCACTAGCACCGGCAGGTCGGGAATGCCCCAGTTCGGTACCTGTGCGCCATCCCAGCGCACGTTCAGGTCGGGATGGATGCGTTCGTACTCGTTCCGAATCGCCTTGCGAGTCAATGGGAGCAGGAGTCTGCCGAGCGGCCCGGGATGGATTATCTTGATGAGCAGCGGGAACGAGGTGACCGGCGACTCAAGTATCGCCGAGCCGACCATTCCCTTCCACCAACCGGACTGATGGGAGGCTAGGCGCAAGGCGAGGAATCCGCCCATGCTGTGCCCGTAGATGTGGATGCGTTCGACGCCGAGTCGCTTGGCGTCGGATTGGATGCTGTCGAGCAGCAGTTCGATGTCGGCGAGCATCTTCAGTCCGGTCCACTCCTCGCGCAGCCCGGCCGAGCCGTGTCCGCGCATGTCGGGAGCGAGGATGTGCATGCCCTGATCGTGCATGTGCAGCATGCGCTGCTCGATGCGGCCGGCGCAGGATCCCCAACCATGCAGGGCCAGCACGAGTTCACTCGACTTACTCTCCGATTCAAGCAGGTAGGCGGGAAGTCTGTCACCGCCCCATCCGGTGTAGCGGAACCATGTCCAATCTGGATGGCCGACCCGCTCGGGCATCAGCGGTGGCGAGGTGAGCACTCGCCAGCGCACCAGCTTCTCGTGTCCGCGGATTGCGGCGTATCCGAGGGTCAGCGCGATACCGATCCATGCCCAGGCGGACCAGGCGAACTCTGGAACCACCCACCAGAGCAGCATCAGCCCGAGTGCACCGGTGGCGATGACGGCGAGCGTGCTGTGGTCTTGGTATGACAGGGAGGACGAATATGCGGCTGAGCCGGCTGGGCGGTAGGGGATCGGTTCACGCGAATGCGTTGACCTGTTTGTGACCGACATCACATCATCTCCACGGGATAGTCCATCAGTGAACGGTGACCCGCCTGCACTTTGGCAGCGAGTGCGATGGTCTCAGGGTAGATGCGCTCGAAGAAGACCCTCGCCGAAGCGATCTTCGCCGCATGAAACGGGCTCTCATCCTGCTTGGGAAGGCAGATGAGCACCATCTGCGCCCACAGCCAAGCGAGAATGATGTTGCTGAAGTAGCGGGTGTACTCGGTAGCTCCTGCCGCCAGGAAGTAGGGGTTGGCCATCCCCTCGCTCATCAGCAACAGTGTCAGTTGCTGCAGGCCACGCACACCTTGGTAGAGGGGCTTGGTGAATGGGGCCATGTCCGGATTGTCCCTGTGCTCTTCGATGAACTCGAGAATCGGCCAGAGCAGGTCGCGCAGCGCTCGACCTATCTGCATTGGTAGTTTTCGTCCAACGAGATCGAGTGCTTGGATTCCGTTGGTTCCTTCCCAGATTCGTGCGATTCGCACATCACGGAAGTACTGCTCCACACCTGATTCGCGGATGTAGCCAGCCCCTCCTAGAACCTGGATGCACTCATCGGCGGTCTCTGCGCCGACATCGGAGAAATGTGCCTTGACCATCGGAGTCAGCAAGGCGACCAGCCGTTCTGCCCGCTCCTGTTCCTCTCCCTCGCCATGCTCCGCGAGGTCCATCTGCAGCCCCACATAGAGCCCCATCGCCCGCATTCCTTCCATGTTCACCTTGCTGCGTAGCAGCATTCGACGAACGTCAGGGTGGCGCAGGATGTTGTCAGCGTCCTGCTCGAGATCCTTGATTCCCTTCAGATCACGGCCTTGGCGCCGCTCCTTCGCCCATGCCAGCGCGTTCTGGTAGGCTGCTTCACCGAGTCCTAGACCCATCATCCCCGTCGAGAGCCGTTCGCGATTCATCATCTCGAACATCAGGGCCATTCCGGTGTGCTTCTCTCCGACCAGCCAGCCTTTCGCCCCGTCGAAATCCAAGACGCAGGTCGGAGACGAGTGCAGCCCCATCTTCTTCTCGATGCTGACACAGTTGACGCTGTTGCGCTCTCCGAGCCCCCCGTTGCCATCGGGCAGGAACTTGGGAACGCAGATCAGGCTAATCCCCTTCGTGCCTTCGGGTCCATCTGGAAGCCGCGCCAGCACCATGTGCACGATGTTGTCTACGAGGTTGTGCTCACCACCGGTGATGAAGATCTTCGTTCCTGTCACCGACCAGCTGCCGTCCGGGTTCGCCTCTGCCTTGGTCTTCAGGATGCCGAGGTCTGTCCCGCAGTGCGCTTCTGTCATCGCCATCGTGCCGCACCACTCACCTGTGGTCAACTTCTGGAGGTACTCCTCCTTCAGGTGCTGCTCACCGTGGTCATGGATCAGGTCGTAGACTCCGAGATTCAGTGCGCCGATGACGGCGAGCGACATGTTCCCGGCGATGGCGACCTCGTCGCAGGCGGTGCGGAAGAACAGCGGCAGGCCTTGGCCGCCCCACTCCTCATCGCACGGCGCGGCCATCCACTCGGACTCGATCGTTTGTCTCCAGACATCGACCAGTATGGGGGGCATGGTGACGGTGCCATTTGAGAATTTCAGGCCTTCCTCGTCGCCGATGCGGTTGGAAGGGCACCACACCTCTTCGATGAACGTCGCCCACTCCTCGAGCATCATGTCGAGCAGTTCAGCGTCGAGATCCGGATGGCCGATTCGCGGGGCGATGTCGGTGTAATCGAACAACTCATGCATGAGGAATCGATAGTCATCGAGTGGCGCCTTGTAACTCCCCATCTCATCCCCTCCTAGTTTCTCAGTGGCTTCCCTTTCTCCAGCATGTGCTGCATCCTGTCGAGCGACGCAGGATCGTGGGAGAGGTGCAGAATGGCAGCGCGTTCGAGTTCCAGCAGGTCCTCTTCATCGAGTTCAGCAAGATGGTCGGTATCCCCCCCGCTGAGCACGGTGGCCAGTTCCCCGACTACGACGACGTCATGCGGGGTCGCTTTTCCCGACAGGGCGAGGTCGCGTACAGCCATCTCGAGAGCGGCGCGACCGGATTTACCCGGGAGCTGGAACGTGAACGGTTCTGGCGGGGCGTAGTCGACTGACAGTTCAAGGCAGAGTTGCTTGGCGTCGTTGAGCAGCCGGCTGCGGTTCATCGTGATGCGGGTGTTTCCTCCGAGATAACCGATCTTCTCGGCTTGACGGGCCGACTTCGCCACCTTGGCCAATCCGATGATCTCGAAGGCGGTCATCACCGGGCCCATCGGACCCTTGGGTGCGTGACCGTTGGCTGCGAGCCGTCCGAGCATCTCCTTGCAGCCACCCCATGCGGGGATGATGCCGACGCCCACCTCGACCAGCCCGATGTAGGATTCCGCGTGCGCCTGCACCGCATCGGAATGAAGCAGCACCTCGCAACCGCCGCCGACGCACATGCCGGTCGAGGCCGATACGACGGGAACATTGCAGTGCTTGAGTGCCATGTAGGCGTCCTGACCGAGCTGGATGAACTGCTCAATCTCTTTCCAGGCACCGAGGTTGGCGGCGATCAGTGCGAGGCCGAGATTGGCACCGGCACAGAAGTGCTGACCGTCGTTTCCGATGACGATTCCCTTCCAGTCGCCTGATTCCGCTTCCTCGACCGCGGACAGCAGCATCTCCATGCTCAGCGGGTCCATGGCGTTCATCTTCGAGTGATATTCGACGAGCAGGACATCATCTCCCAGATCCCATAGGGAGGCGGACCCGTTCTTCTTGAGCGGTGTTCCGCGTCGCTTGAGGTCCGCCACGGTCAGCGCTTCAAGCGGGCGCTCGCACACCTCGTGCTCTCCAGAGTGAGTCAGGGAGAGCAGTTCGCCGCCCTCCACCTTGTAGCAACCCGAATCGGCTGCTCGTGCCAGAAATTCAGGCACCGGCTTGCCGTCCTCTTCAAGGGCGGCGACGAGCCAGTCGGCGCCGATGTCGTCGATCATCTCGAACGGACCGCGCTTCCACATGAAACCGACGCGCATCGCTGAGTCGATGTCGTCGATCGAATCGGTCACCTCAGGAACCAGTCCGCACACATAGGCGAGCGTGTCCACGACCACTCTTCGGACGAGTTGTGAGCCAGTGTCACCATGCTCCATCACCTGCCGGATACCGAGTTTTCCTCGTTTGGCGCTCGGGAAGGCAGCCCTGCGGTCGGCAGGTGCGTATTCTCCGGTCTGCAGGTTGCGCGCTTCCTTCACCCGCTTGCCGTCTTCGGTGTTCAAGCGGTAGAATCCACCCTTCCCTTTTCGCCCAACCCATCCGTCGGAGATCATGGTATCCAGAATCTCTCGATGCGCCACTATCTGGCACAGGCCATCGTCCTCGGGAAGTTCACCCAGCATGCTGTCGAGGATGTGTGGGATCAGGTCCACTCCGACCAGGTCGAACAGTCCGAAGACCCCGGTCTTGGGTACCCCAATCGGGCGGCTGAGCATCGCATCCGTCTGCTCCACGGTGAGTTCCAGATCGACTGTCGCGTTGATGGCGCTCTGTCCGAAGAACATCGCGATCCTGTTGCCGATGAATCCGGGGGTGTCGTTGCAGACGATGACCCGCTTGCCCAGGCCGATCTCGGCGAACTCACAGAATGAATCGAGCAGTTCCGAGTCCACTTCGTCGCCGGACACGATCTCGAGCAGTGGGAGGTAACGGGGCGGGTTGAAGAAGTGCGTGATGATGAACTCGCGAGCGAGCGAATCCGGCATCCCCTGCATCAGTTTCGCTCTCGGGATGGTGGAGGTGTTCGAGGTGACCAGCGATCCGGGGCGGCGATGCGCTTCGATCTTCTCGAACACGGTGTGCTTGATGTCCAGTCGCTCGAGCACGACCTCGAC
>CALCOR010000358.1 GCA_937897085.1 uncultured euryarchaeote
ATCCGTCACGGGACAGCCAGCCGGTGGCGCGTAGCATCGTCAAGCGCAGGTCCAGTCCGTCGCCGTCGTCGTTTGCGACGGCCTCGTACTCGTTGCTGCCCGGGCAGAGCACAGCGATTCCGCCGATGCGGTCCTGCAGTGCCACGAACTGGCTGAAATGCTGAGTCTGCACGTGTGGCTGCTCCCAGGATGGGTCATGCGGCCAGCTGGCGTTGCGCAGAATGACGTCGAACGCTCCCCCGGCGTGCGCCTTCCTGACATTCAGCCCTGAGGGAATACAGAGTCGTAGTCTGTGGTCACGGCAGCGATTGTCCATCCAGGTCTCCACCTCGACGACCTCGCTTCCGGTCCTGAGCGTGATGTAATGGTCGACTGTCAGCCATTCGAGTTCGTCAGATCGCCGCTGGGTATCGTCGTCGAAATGGGTTGGTAGCGCCCACGCCACATTGAGGCGGACAGTGCTCGCCCACGCGTCCTCGGTTTGCATGGAGACGAACACGGTTCGCAGGTCCTCATCCTCCTGATCTGAGAGCCGACGGTCAACCTCCTTCGCCCGCTGCTTGAGTGGTTCTCCCTTGCCCGTGCCGACCTCCACTGGCCAGCCTCCTGGCGACCAGTCGTAGGAGTCGCCGGCATCCTCGGAGTCCTCGAGCCGGCCGACGCCGGAGAAGGTCTTCTTGGACGCCGTGTGCGTCACGTCGAACCTGCCGTCGTGTCGGAAATCGATGCGTATGTGTCCGTTGGACATCCATTCGACCGCTTCGTCAGTACCGCCGATCTCGACTGGTCGGTCCGGCAGACTGATCGTCTCCCTGCCGGGCAGAACATGCGCCACGTGCACGCCCGGTGGCAATTCGTGGACGATCACCTGTCCCATCAGCCGCGGCAGTTCGACGTTAATCGCCCGGTCGGGGTGCATGTGCATGCCGAACAGCGGCTCGGTGACACCGATCATTCCGTGCAGGGAGCAGCCTGGAGTCGGTTTGGAGAGCTCGATCTTCACGCGTGTGCCTGCTTCGAGATAGCAGCGGTAGGCGGGCAGGGCGATGTCGACCGGCAGTGTGCCTGACCAGGGGACGGGCAGAGGATTGTGCAACAGGATTGGAACCGCGTCACGGTCGACGTGGTGCAGGTTCATCTCTTCTATCAGGTCGCCACGGACATCTTCCATCAGCATCGCTGAGACCTCCTGAGCATGGCGGAATCGCACCTCGTCGTCGTCGTGCACCGCATCCACTGAACATCCGCAGATGTCGTCATGCGGGTGGTTACGTAGGACCTCGCGCCAAGCCAGCGCCAGACTGGCAGCACGGTTGCGACGTCCCCATGAGTTCGTCGTGGCGGAGAGCGGTTCGACCTGGTCGGTGAGCACGCGCATCGTCTGGTCGTTGAGTCGCTTCAGGTACATCCGGCTGCTGAACACGCCCGAGAGCACGTTGCGGTCCCAGCCATCGTGAAGTTCCCCTTGGTGGCGGTGGATTTTCTTGCGCCCAATCCACTTCTTCATCTCGTTGATGAACTCAGCGAAAGACGAGTGCTTGAACTGCGCACGTGAGCCGAATTCCTCGTTGGCGGCATCGATGAGTCGGGGCAGCGCGCTCTGCGGGTGAGTGTGGTCGGAACCCTGACCGAACAGCATCTGGTCCGGTCGCCAGTCATACTTCTCCTGGTGCATGTCCAAGAGGGTGTACATCCGCTCCATGGCCGTGTCCACGTTCACCCTCCCCGAGTCCTTGCGTTCCAACGGTCGCTTCTCGAATCCCCACGCCATCAGGTTAGGGTAATCGGGCACCTGCTTGATGGAGAGCACCTCCGTTTCGCCGTCCGCCGCCTGCCAGTAGAACACACCACGGGCATCCTTGGCGACCCACGGTCCCGCACCGCGGGTGAAGATGAACGAGTCGAGGCCGCAGCCACGCAGAATGGCTGGCAACTGATTGACGTGGCCGAACGGGTCGGGAACGTAGCCGACTTCGGAGCGTCCACCGAATTCAGCAGCAGTACTTGCGCCCAATTGCAGGTTGCGGATCAAGGCCTCCCCGCCAACGAGGTACTCGTCGGGCAGGACATACCACGGACCGATGGATAGCCTGCCCGCCTCGACGAGATCGACCAATCGTTGACGGTTCTCTGGTCGCGCTTCAAGATAATCCTCGAGCACGACCGTCTGGCCATCGAGTTCGAAGGTCGGGAACGCTTCCGGGTTCTCTTCCATCAGGTCGAGCAGGCGCAGCGTCTGCCGAGCCGACGAGGTGTCGAGGGGGACGAGCGTCGTCGG
>CALCOR010000359.1 GCA_937897085.1 uncultured euryarchaeote
AACGCAAATCGCTATGAGAACACGCATCATAATGGGTAGGGACTGCGCAGCGCAGCAGTCAGGCGATTCTGGACAGGAAGTCCGGATCGGACACGGCGTGAATTCCTGGATGGTCGAGTTCACCACCCACCTTGGTGGCGAGGCAGGCGGCGGTCATCCACAACCTGTGGTCGGCGTGGGTCCTGACCATCTCTTGGGGAGCATCAGGTGACTGGTTGCCATCCACCTTGATTCCATCCTCGGTTGCACCCGCTTCGATTCCGAAGGCAGCGAGCAACTCTACCGTCCGCTCGATGCGATTCGACTCCTTGTGCCGCGCATGGGCAGCACCGGTGATCGTGCCACCGTCACCGATAGCGAGCAGAGCGGCGAGCGGAGGGAGCAGGTCGTTGGCGTCCCTGAGGTCGAGCGAGCCGTCGTCGAGCAGCTCGGCTCCCAGCGCATCGGCATCATCTGGCCTGTTCGTCACTTCCAGTTCGGCAGCGTGCAGCGCCGCGTAGAGGTTGGCGAACGCCTCCAAGCTGCGATCCCCGGGGATGTGCACCTCTTCGGGGCAGTCCACCTCCCACGGTTTGAGCAGCAGACCATTCCCCCATGTCAGCGTGTTCGAGGAACCCGTTTCCGCTGCCAGATCGAAGGAGAGGCGGGCGTGCCTGCGTGAGACGGCTTCACCACCCAGTTTCACATCCAGTGGGCCTTGCATAGCTGGCATTGAGAGCAGCAGCGCGGACAGCGGCTGGCTTGAGTAGGACACATCGACGGTGACATCGGCGGCGGATGGCGGACCACGCAGCAGGTACGGAAGCACCTCTTCACCGAACCCATGGCTCACCTCGACGCCGAGCGCGCGCACGAGGTCGACCAGCGCCTGCGAGTGCCGAGCCCTCAGTGTGGCATCACCGTCGAGCATCACCGTACAGTCGAGCCTCGCGGCCGCGACCGTCAACAGCCTGAGCGCCGTTCCTGAGTTGGCACAGTTGAGCACGCTGGCCGGTCTTGCGAGACCATGGGCCCCCACGCCGTGAACCACCCACGCCTCTTCCCCTCGCTCTATGTTCACGCCCAACTGTTGCAGACAACGGGCCATGCTCTCGATGTCCTCGCCCGGAGTACCGCTGAAGCGCAGCGTGACCTGCTTCTCTCCCTGAGCAGCCAGCAGCAGCCAGCGCTGCATGTGACTCTTGGAGGGGGCGAGTTCCCAGACGATTGGACCAGCGCGGGAGACCGGTTCTATGCGGGTCATCTCCGAGTCGAGACCAGGGTCCCAGCGTCCCCCGCGCGCCCGGTAAGATTCGAGATTCGCCATCGGTCCCCCCACTGCCGACGCGTGGCCTTGCCCTCAAGAGGTTCGGGGCGGGCTCAGTTGGTCGCTGGGAGCGTGACCGACATGATCTCGCCGCTGCTGCGGCCGCCCCCGCCATCGTACAGCATGCGGAACACCCAGCCGCCCTCGTCGCTGCCGACCGCGGCGGCGTTGATGACGAAGTAATCGCCGCGATTGACGGTGAAGCCAGCATCCCTGTCGTGGAAGGAGA
Source organism: uncultured euryarchaeote (assembly GCA_937897085.1). Classification (GTDB taxonomy): domain Archaea; phylum Thermoplasmatota; class Poseidoniia; order Poseidoniales; family Thalassarchaeaceae; genus JAKUTA01. The sequence continues at coordinate 1,536 of CALCOR010000359.1, forward strand.
CATTGGCCCCGGAGACCCCGTAGACATTCGAGTCAGAGGTATGCCCGGATACCAGCGTGTCATTGGAACTCAGTGGGGGAACCACTTGGAACTTGATGCGGAAGGTCTCGACCTGTTGTGACATATCGGTGATCGTCACCACCTGATACCCGTTGTCCAGGGCTCGCACGTTGGCGTTCGCCACGGGCACCCCCTTGTCCGGAGCGCTGACGGTGCCGGACATCATCATGTAGACTCCACCGGCGAGCAGGACGGTGATTGCCAGCAGCAGAATCGTCGCGATGACTGGGGATACCGCGAACTCAGCCTGCTCGCGCCGCGCCG
>CALCOR010000360.1 GCA_937897085.1 uncultured euryarchaeote
CACGAACCCGGCCACGCCGAGCAGGCTGATGGTCAGCAGCATGATGATGGCCGGCACGCTCCAGCTCCCCAGCGTCTCGGTGGCCTGGTCTATCCACCCGTTGGAGGACTTGAGCCCGCCCTGGATCTCGTAGAAGTTGTCCCTCTCGCTTGACTCGACTATCTGGTTGTCCGGGTCGAGGATGATGGTCACGTCGTGTGACCCCGCCCTCACCGGGTAGAGCAGCACTATCTCGGCCGGGTCGACCCGGTCCGCCGCGTCGGGGCTCATCATCGCACCGATGACCTGCCGGTACGCGACTGACTCCTCGGCGCAGCCGTCGTTGGCCTTGATCTCGGCCAGCGACTGCTCGCAGACTATCACGTGGATGTCCGTGGCGTGGACGTTCCCGTCGTTGACGATGAACACGGTGATCGGCAGCATGTCGCCGACGTCACCGCTCTTCTTCTCCACGGAGACATCGTCGAAGCGCAGGTTGGGCGCCCTGAGCCGGATGGTGACCGGCAGCTCGTTGGTGTCGAGCAGGTCGCCCTCCCAGGACTCGGTGTCGTCGTGGTCGCCGCCGTCGTAGGCGTTGCCGAAGAGGGAGCGGACCTTCAGGCCGAGGTCCTGGTTGCCCAGCGCCGCCTCGGTGCTGATGTTGACCATAACCACCACCGGGATGGTGGTGTAGGCCGCCATCTCAGGCAGGATCCAGGTGTCGGTGGGGTGGTGGACGCACTCGTCCGCGGGCGCCTCGTCCCCGACCTCGAGCTCGCGGCACGGCACCTCGTAGGCGCCGTCCATGGTGGCCCACGATATCCTCCAAGTGGAGAGGTGGCCCAGCCCGGGGGACTCGCCCCAGAGGCCGGTCGAGAGGTCGACGGTGTGGTTGTGCAGGGTCGCCCTGTCGGCGACATTGCCGTTGTTGGTGACGTTGAAGTTGAAGCGCACAGTGCGGCCCGGGGCGGTGGTCTTGACGTCGCTCTCTACGAACGGGTCGAGCCAGATCTGCATGTCGTGGAACTCGTTCACGGTGATGGTCAGCGTGACGCTGTCGCGCAGCCGCGTGGGCCTGCCCGCGGAGTCGGGGTAGGCCTCCTCGCTGAAGACATCGAGTACGATCTCGTATTCGCCCGCCTCGACCTGCTGGGGCACGTTGACGCGGACCTCTATCTCCTCGACCTGGTCCCGCTGCAGCTCGCTGAGCAGGCCGCGCGGCACATCGACATCCCACAGGACGTCGAAGCCGGAGGCGAGGGCGCTGACCCTCGCCACCCTGACGTCGTAGCGGTCGGCGCCGTTGCCCTCGTTGACGGTGGTGAACGGCACCACCAGGGTCTCGGACGGGTCGACCGAGAACTCGGTCTCGGGGGTCGACGACTCGAGTTCGTAGACATGGATGACATTAGTCGAGAGCAGGACCGAGTCGGAGACCCGGCTGGCGCCGACCAGGTGCGCCTTGACGGTGAGGGCCGGCCCGAGGCCGGCGCTCGCGTTGTCGGGTGCGCAGACGACCGCCGTCACGGTGTATGGGTAGTCGATGGTGCCCCAGTGGCGGGGCTCGCTCATCCCAAGGGAGTTACCGCCGGGGGCGTTGGAGAAGTCGAGTGACATCACCCAGTTCTCCTGCCTCCAGATGTGCTCCGGGATCTCGTCGGGCCGCGCCCCGGGGGCGCCGGGGGTGGTGAACACCAGGTAGCCCGGCTGGAAGTGCTTGATGACATCCACATCGTAGTAGGCACACTCGCCGGGGAGGACATACTCGGAGGTGTCGTAAATCTCGAAGACGATGTTGCCGCTACTCCGTATCTCGACATTGATCCACAGCTCGAGGACATCCATGCTGCCCGACGAGACCGACTTGCGCGGCTCGCCGGTAGACCAGCCCTTCAGGAAGAGGGCGAACTTGCCCGGTTCCTGCGTGGCCGGGATGCTGACCTCGAGGTTCTTGGTCACCGACTGACCGGGGTCAAGGGAGACCGAGAGCGGGAAGCGGACCTGCCAGCCGAACGGCAGCAGCCACTCCTGCTGGCCCTCGATGGTGTTGGGGTCGTAGAAGGCGAAGGTGTCGAACACGTTCCCAGTGTTGGTGATGGTGATCGAGAAGATGGCGGTCTGCCCCTGCTCGACGTCGGCCTCTGAGTGGCTGGTGTCGAGCTGGATGCCGTGCTTGACGTCCATCATGGTCAGCGTCAGGCGGTCGCTGCGAATCGCCGGGTCCTTGTGCGATATCGCTGAGACCGTGACATAGGCGTTCTCGTCGTGGTTGGCCTGGTAGACCGACGGCGCCCTGACCCGCATGTAGACGCGGGCCGCCTCGCCGCCCCTCAGGTAGATGTCCGTGTCGGGGAAGATGGCGGTATGGTTACTGGCGAAGAAGAGGGTCATCGACCAGTTGCCCGCGTTGCAGGTCTGGGATATCCCGTGCGCCTCCGCTATCTCCCTCGGGATGACGCAAAGCACGCTCATGTTCATCGAGTAGGTGTCAGCGACAAGGTCGACCGGTCCGGGTGTGGTGTTGTTGATGGTCATGTTGAAGATCGTCTCCTCGCCGGGTTCGATAATGTGCAGCCAGTCGGCGTCGCCCTCCTCAAGGTAGACATCGACCTGACCGGTCAAGATGTGAGTGTAGCAGATGGTGTACATGTTGTTGTTCGAGGTCCCGTCGCACTTGCTGGTGTCCGACCAGGCGATGTGGGCACCGCTGCCCATGTCGTTGGCGAAGGCGGGTGGCTGGCCCAGTTCGGGGGCGCGGCCGGTGTTGGGGCCGAGCTTGTCCGAGGCCCACCGAGTCACCGGAGTGACCTCCCACTCGTCGATGATGTAGGTGGCCAGCGAGTTGAGGGGGATGCCGTCGGGGTAGGCGTCGTTGGTGTGGTTGAGTCGGGTGTAGACGACCTCCTCGCCGGCGCTGACATTGGAGTTCTCGAGCCACGCGATGTGGACGTTGTCCTGGTTGTCCGTGAGGACCACCGGCATGTGGGAGGAGGGTCCCCATGGCCGCGAGGGCGGGATGTTGTTCTTGCCCTCGACATTGGATATCGGGTAGTCGTAGATCTGCTTGATTCCGTAGGACGGCAGGCCGCCGTGCACTCCGTTCCACTCGGCGGCGCCGCGCAGGCGGAGGCGGGTGTACCAGACCTCGTAGTTGTCGTCCTTGTCGAAGCCATAGCCGCGTCCGTCCATCCACACGAGGTGGGTGTTTCCGTTGGTATCGATGGCGATGGAGGGGTGAAGGCTGAATGAGTCGTCGATGGTGATGCGTGTGTCGTTGACGACGACGAGGTTTCCGTATCCTTGAGCATCCACTGAGGGACCTATGATCTCCTGATACGCATTGCCGCTGGTGAAGTGTCCCTCATCACCGTACGCCCAACCTGGAGGTGGACTATCGACAAGAGAGTGGGGGTCGAGGACAGTCATGTAGATCTCACGCGAGTTGTTGGTGGCGAGGTAGACCATCGCCTCGACGAGGATGTTCATCTGGTTGCTGCCGGTTGCGGGGAAGGCGTAGACCTGCCCTCCAGCATCTGTGTTCCTGATGGTCGAGCCCGGGCAAATCCGGGTTCCCGTGGAGACCTGCCCGTTAGGGCACTGCGCCAGGTCCTTCATGTGAGACTGGATGTTGGTGCCGCCGCCCCAGGTGCTGCCATGCATCGGTACGGGGATGACACCCGCGCGCACGCAGGAGTCGTGCGCCTCGTTGATGCTCTGAATGTCGTCGGATTGCTGAGAGGGATCGCCTCCGTAGGGACCCTCGTCGGAGATTGGCATGACGATCTTGGTCGCGTTTGGGTTCCACTTGTGGTCCCTCTGCGTAGGGGGATTTCCGGGTACATTTCCGTTGGCGTCTATCCATGAGAGGCAGGCCCAAGTAGAGCCGGGGCCCCAGAACTCAGAGTAGTACCCACCGTCCTGAGGGAGGTTGGTAGCAGAGCCACCGAACACGACCTCAGTCAACTTTCGGATTCCACCGGAGTCGTCACCCTGCACAAGACCGAGTGCTGTAGCCCGCACATTACCGCCGCTGCCGCCGGTTGCGTATGGGATCGCACAGGAGCCAGATGTCGCAGCGCCCGGCGTGTTTCCACTCAGAAGATAGAGGGTTTCGTAGACTGTCATGTTGGCCTGCTCGAGCATCGGCTTGATGCCTTGGAAGAAACCGCCGCCGGACCAATAGCCGCCGTAGAGAACGGTGCACATGTCTGCCCATTCGGAATACATCGAACCTGAGGTGTCGATAGGGGCGACAATCTCCACCTTTCCACCACGGGTGTCGTCCCATACCACCTGAACGAAGTCATCTGCGTCGATTGCGATGTCTGGATGACCCTTGTGACCGATGACCGGGGTTAGAAGAGTGTCGTCGACTGCGGTGATGGCCGCTCTTGTCGCATAGTCGATGTCAAGCATCGTGTAGTATATCTGAGGCTGGTTGTAGAACTTGCCGAGCTGTTCGTACGCATCCTCCCAGACGATGTGAACGCTACCCTCTGAATCGACATCGATCGCCGGCCAGTCTCGGTCCTGGTTGCGCTGGCTGACTGTGTAATCGTCTACGAGACTAATTACAGAGTCTTCTCCTGACGAACCGTCCTGGTCGTCGTGGGCCGGGTCGAGAAGGGTGTAGAGAAGGGAGTGCTGCCCCGACTTGTCTACCCATGAGACGTGTACTCGACCTTCGTCGTCAACGACTATGTCCGGATGCCAAGCGCGATGTGCACCGGGGTTGGAAATCTGTGTCGCATCAATCAGAGTCTGTGCGCGAGGATCGAGCATCGAATAGAAGAGGTGCTGGGTGTTTCTACTCCAGACAACATGTATGTTTCCTTCTGAATCGGAAGCCACCGCGGCCATCCTATCGTTCGCCTGTCCACCATCAACTATCTGAACAGCATCGGTGATTACCACCGATGCTGCCTGCGTGGTTGGTGAATAACCAGCAACAAAACTGCTGAACACCATCAGCAGGACCATCATCATACTCTTGTTCGTTTGATTCATTTCCATCGACTCCGGCATCTCTGCCAACAGTCCCGAACGGGCTCAAAGTCCTACTTAACTGCGCTCCCTTACGGTCAGTTGTAAGGAGTTGTGAAAAGACGGTTCAAAGCCACTCAGAAGGGTCGAAACCAGAGCCAAAGGTCCCGCCTTCATCGGTGCTGACGACATTGTCTGTTGAGGGGGGTTGCTGCGCCCCTTCCGGAGCCTGCTGCCAATCGTCCACGGGTCCCGGTCTTCCTACGCCCGGGCCGTACGAGTACTTGATTTCGTGAATCAGCGCCAACTTAGTCAGCCAAAGGTGGCGTAGAGTCTGCATCAACTCATTTTGGCTCAGTCCATCACTCCAAATCGGTTGGCTTAGGTTGAACGCCTGCAGAGGTCCGGGGGGTGCCTCGTTCGAGTTGCGGACATGCAGAACCCAATCGACCCCGCTACGCGTGAGGTGTAGGCGGGTGTCGTGCAGCCAAGACTCCCAACCTTCAGCATCCTCAGCGGTGTTGCGCACCATCTCATCCTGCTGACCTGCATCGACTTGAGTGACCGTTGATACCACCACGAGGTCGCGCTGTTTGGGTGATGCGATGTTGAAGACATGGCCGTGTGGGGTAGGGGGATAGCGGACAAGCAGGTGGAAGCGAGCACGGGGGTCTGGGCGGTCCCTGACCTCAAGACCCTCGGAGGTGAGCCAGTTGCGAATGTTCGC
>CALCOR010000361.1 GCA_937897085.1 uncultured euryarchaeote
ATGGCTCGCAGCTCGCCGGAGAACAGGTCGAGGCCGATCCAGTCACCGTCACTATCGGCTGCGCTCTGGGCGGCGTTGATTCGGATGAGTTCGTCCACTGGCTGCAGGCCGGCGTTCTCCGCCAGGGTCCGCGGCACTGCTTCGAGCGCGGCCGCGAACGACTCCACGGCCAGTTGTTCACGACCCGGGATGCTGCGCGCGTGGGCGCGCAGACGCCGCGCGAGCGCTACCTGGGTGGCCCCGCCACCGGGAAGCAGGCTCGGCTCCTCGAGCAGGCCGCAGGCGATGCCGAGCGCGTCGTTGAACGCCCGGCCTATCTCTTCGATTCGTGCATCGGACGAGCCGCGCACGACCAGGGTCTGGCCGCGTTCGGCACTGCCCACGAGAATGAGGTGGTTGACGCCGTGCCAGTTATCTTCGGAGAGCGTGGAGAATTCACCGATGTCGTCATCGCGGATATTGTTGACATCGTGCACCATCAGTGCACCCGTGGCGCGTGAGAGCAGGTCGAGTTCCTGCTTCTCGACCCGGCGATAGGCCGTGATGCCAGCATCGTTGAGTTGTGCGCGCGCTTCATCGTCGATGCCGTCGCGCACAATCAGCACATCGATTCCGACATCGATGAGCGCTTGGACTCGCTTGGCGAGGTCGGCCCGCTCACTTTCGTGAAGTTGGGCGAGCATGCCCGTCTGTGTGACTTTGAGGTTGGCCTGGATGTCAAGGCCTCGACGTTCGAGCGCGCCGTCGAACAGGATGATGCGACCGGCGTCGCGGTGGTCTGGCATTTCCGGGTGGATGCGTTCCTTGGGGAGCACCAGACCTGCCACCAGATGGGTGTCTCCGCCGCCTCCACCAACGTCGTTGATGACCTTCACGAGGCTTGGATCCGCCCGTACTTCGCCTCCAGATTCAGTCGCGATCGCATGCGCAGCCTGCACAGCCAGTTGTGACAGGTTCTCGCGCACACCCTCGTCGACCTTGCCAGCCAGTGAGGTGCGCACCGCTTGCAGCAGGTCGTCGTCGCCAGACGGGGCGCGGGAGAGTTGCTTCAGGTCGGCAGCAGCGCGCTCCTGCGCGATGTTCCAGCCGTTGCAGATGATTGCAGGATGGATACCTCGCTCCACGAGTTCAAGCCCGTTCTGCAGCAGTTCAGCGATGAGCAGCACAGTAGTCGTCGTACCGTCGCGCGCCATCGCGTCCTGTGCGCTCGCTGTCGAGATCAGCATCTTCGCCGTCGGGTGCTCAACCTTGGCGGTCTCGAGCACCGTTACGCCGTCATTGGTCACCAGGCTAGCGCCTCCCTCGTCGACCAGCAACTTGTCGAGGCCACGCGGCCCGAGCGTGCTGCGCACCGCGTCTGCGAGCGCGCTAGCCGCCGCCACGTTGTCGCGCAGCGCACTATGCCCTTGGACGCGGTCGGTGTCGTTGAGCAGCGATTCATGCTCCGGGCTAACCATGGGGACCGTGCCGCCGACCCATGCTCCTGCCTTAAGCCCGTCTGGGTCGCGCGAATGGGCTGTTCAGCCTCATTGAGTGTCCATGTACGCGCGTACTTGCGCGGCCATCCAAAGGATGGGACAGGACCCCGATTGAGCGCTGTTTTCGCCTAAGATTCATATACAGTGGGCAGACTCGACTATACAACCGCCGGTTAAGTAGTGGGTGAACTGATGTCAGGAGAGAGATTCACAGCCGGTGGAGAGGACTGGGAGGAGCAATTGCTCGAACAACTGTCCACCATGTTTCAGGACATGGGCATGGATCTCGACGTAGCCGCGCTCAAGGGTATGATGGAACAGATCCGCACGCAACTCGAAGAATCGGGTATAGATCCGGAACAACTCGAAAAGGGCGCCAACATCGAACTCAACCTGCAAGAGAGCCTGAACGATCTGGCGAAGACACTCCAAGGTGAGTTGTCTAAGGCGGCGAGCAAATCCACTCCATCCGTGGAAGTAGAGGCTTCCGAGGAGGAGCAAGAGACGGATGAGGCGCATGATATTCCGGAGGCGGATGTCTACATCGATGACGGCAGAATGAATCTCACCATCGACATCTCGCGGCAACTGGCCGATGAGTCTGTTGCAGTCGAACTAAACCTCACCCGAGAGGGCACCTGCCTCAACCTGATGGCCGAAGGGAGGCCCCACCCACTACGCAGATTCCAATTGGCACAAGCATGCTCTGATGTCGTCGAGTGGGAACTTAACAACGGCATCCTGGATGTGACCCTCGACTTGCTCGAGGAATGAATGACTCAATTGATGAGGTGAAATGAATGGCGAAGAAGAACCCTGTGATCGGCATTGATCTTGGAACGACTAACAGTTGTACGGCGACCATCGAAGGCGGAGAAGCGGTCGTGATACCGAACTCCGAAGGAGCGCGGACGACGCCGAGCGTTGTCGCCTTCACCAAGGACGGCGAGCGTTTGGTCGGTGTGACCGCCAAGCGACAGGCTGTGACCAACTCCGAGCGAACTGTGATGTCGGTCAAGCGAGAGATGGGCACCGACTGGACGACGAAGATCGACGACAGCGTGTTCACGCCGCAGGAGATATCGGCGTTCGTGCTGCAGAAGCTGAAGGCTGACGCCGAGGCGTATCTCGGACAGGAGGTCAATCAGGCGGTCATCACCTGTCCCGCCTACTTCTCAGACGCGCAGCGTAAGGCCACCAAGGACGCAGGCAGGATTGCCGGCTTCGAGGTGCTGCGCATCATCAACGAGCCGACCGCCGCGGCGCTGGCGTTCGGCGTCGATAAGGACGATGACCAGACGATTCTGGTCTACGACCTTGGCGGCGGCACGTTCGACGTGTCCGTGTTGGATATCTACCAGGTCGACGGTCATCCGCAGATCGAGGTGAAGGCGACCGCCGGCAACAACAGGCTCGGCGGAGACGACTTCGACGAGCGTATCATCGATTGGTGTGTCACAGAATTCCGCAAGTCGAGTGGAATCGACCTGTCGAAGGACCTGCAGGCGATGAGCCGACTGAAGGAGTCTGCCGAGAAGGCGAAGATCGAACTGTCGGGCAGGCAGACATCTCAGATGAACGTCCCATTCATCACCATGAAGGAAGGCAATCCCGAGCACCTCGACCTCACGCTCACCCGCGCCAAGTTCGAGGAACTGATTGCCGATCTAATCGAGGCGACCATGGGTCCTACACGTCAGGCGATGAAGGACTCCAAACTCGCCAAGGGAGCGGTAGACAAGGTGCTGCTCGTCGGCGGCTCGACCAGAGTTCCGGCAGTGCAGAAGGCGATCGAGAAGGAGGTCGGCAAGGAGCCCTACAAAGGAATCAATCCCGATGAGGCGGTCGCCATGGGCGCCGCGTTGCAAGCGGGCATCATTGTCGGCGACGACGCGGTGACCGATGTGCTGCTGCTCGACGTGACGCCGCTCTCACTAGGAATCGAGACTCTGGGTGGAGTCTGCACCAACATGATCGAGCGCAACACCACCATACCTACACGGCGCTCGGAGGTGTTCAGCACAGCCAGCGACAACCAGCCGGCGGTCGAGGTGCACGTTCTCCAAGGAGAGCGGGAGTTCGCCCGCGACAACATCACGCTCGGGCGCTTCTTCCTCGAGGGCATCCCACCCGCACCACGCGGCATGCCGAAGGTCGAGGTAACCTTCGACATCGACGCCAACGGAATCGTGAACGTGGCTGCCAAGGACATGGGCACCGGCAAGGAGCAGCAGATTCGCATTGAGTCTCAGACCTCACTGTCCGAGGATGACATCCAGAAGAAGATCTCAGAGGCGGAGCAGTTCGCCGAGGAGGACAGCAGCAGGAAGGCGAAGGTCGAATTGCGCAACCAGGCTGACAGCATCATCTACCAGACCCGACGCACGCTCAAGGAGGCTGAGGACAAGATCGACGAGAGCGATGTTGAACCGGTCGAGGCGAAGCTGGGCGAACTCGAGGAACTGATTACCAAAGACGGGGAGCCGTTGGACATCGATGACATCGATGAGGCGGCCATCCAGACGAAGGTGAAGGAACTCGAGGAGTCGATGCACGCCATCTCAGCCAAGCTCTACGAGGCGGCAGCCGCCAACATGGAACAGGAACAGGCGGAGCAGCAGGCAGAGGCGGACACCGACGGCGATGTCGTGGAAGCCGACTTCGAGGTCCTCGATGACGAGGCCTGATCCCTCTGGTCACTGTTCTGAGAGCAGGTGTGTGAGTGTTCTCACATGCACACCGGTCGCTCCGTGAGCGACCATGTCATTTGTCGAGGTGCCCCAAGCGGTTCCGGCGATGTCCAGATGCGCCCACGGATACTGCTCCGCATCGTCTCCCTCGCCTCTCTCAGGCACGAACTGCTTGAGGAAGGCGGCGGCTGAGTTGGAACCTCCATATCGGTCCCCGAGGTTCTTCACGTCGGCGATCTTCGAATCCTTCACCTGCTTCTCGAACGCCGGCAGCAGCGGCATCGGCCACGCAAGTTCGTCGACCGATTCGGCTGCCTTGCGCAGCCGCTCGCGCAGTGCGTCATCGTTGGACCACAAGCCGGTCGCCTCGTGGCCGAGCGCGACCACGCACGCACCGGTCAAGGTGGCTAGGTCGATGATGAACTCCGGGTCGAACTCGCCCGCCTTCCACAGTCCGTCTGCGAGTACCAATCTCCCTTCAGCGTCGGTGTTCAGCACCTCGACGGTCTTACCGGAGTAGGTGTTGATGACGTCCCCGGGACGGTAGGCGGTGGAACTCAAGGTGTTCTCTGCCATGCAGGATATGCCGATGACCGGTTGCTGATGTCCGATCCCGTGCAGCGCTTCCATCAGTCCGAACACCGTGGCTGATCCGTGCATGTCGAACTTCATCTCGTCCATCCCTCCACTCGGCTTGATGGAGATGCCGCCGGTGTCGAAGGTGATTCCCTTGCCGACGATCATCGGGCAGGGTCCGTTGCGGTCGTCAGCATTGAGCTCGAAGATGACCATGCAGGGCTTGTGCTCGCTTCCCTTGCCTACGTTGACCAGACCATCCATACCCAGTTTCTTCAGTTCCGCCCACTCGATAACGGTGAGTTTCACGTTGTCCTTCCCTTTCGCCCACGCACGTGCACGCTTGGCGTATTCCATTGGATAGAGTACATTCGCTGGCTCGTTGCCGAGGTCGCGCGCTCGGTGAACCCCGACAGCGATAGCGCCCACCCGAGCGCAGCCGTCGTGCAGTTGGCGCAGGTAGCGATCAGAGGCCTGGAAGGTGACGGAGTACGGTGAGTCATCATCATCGTCATCCTTCTTCTGATACTTGTCGAACTTGTAGTCACGCAGCATCATCCCCTCAGCGAATGCAATCATCTGCGCCACACGCCAGTTGGTGGTGAAGCGCACGGTTAGCGACTTCCCGTGCTGCTTGGAGAGTGATGCGAGCAGTTTCGCGCCGGCGTCGCGGGCGTCCTTCTCCGCAAGATTCTCGGGCAGTCCCATGCCGGCCAAGACTACCTTCTGGCCGCTGTTCCACAGGGTCAGAGAATTGCTCGACTTGCCATCGAAGTCGTCGCTTGCAACCGCTTCACGGACCTGCGCGGCTGTGCTGCGGCCAAGTCCCGAGGTCGCCTTGTTGGGTGCCTTGGCCACCTCCTCAAACAGGGGCAGTATGAGTGTCTGTGTGCTTTCTCCGAATCCTTCTACATTCCATTCCATGGGCATCTACACGCACGGAAGCAAGCGACACTATTCAAAGGGTGTGGGGTGAAAAACACACCTTAAAAGTGGTTTTTTAGAGTCAGTTTATCTCTTTCTCAACCGAAAACAATGCGTTTCGGCGTGATTTGGAATAAATCGCCCCCACGATCATACAGACGATGCTCAACGCCGCAGAGGGATATGGCAGCCAACCATCATCCGCTTGCTCGACTATCTCCACCAGTTCTGCGTCGACCGGTTCACGTACCCACTGCGCGGAGTCGATCACCCGCTTCATGTAGTGCAGTTCCCACGTTCCTCCAGTGACGAGGCTCAGGTTGCTCGCATCGAAGATGGCGTGAGTCTCATTGGAGGCGTTGACGCTGAAGTTGGCAGAGTGCCACAGCACCTCACCATCCGCATCGAGATAGTGCAGGGTGGCGTTCTCCGTGGTAGCATGCCCAAGGTTCACCGCGTGCATGGTGACCTCTTTGCCAGGTGTCACTTCCATGTGGCTCACGTTCAGCCGAGCGCGCCAGTACCAGATGTTCGAGATCAGGTAGCGCATCACCTCCAACTCCACCGAGAGGCGGCTGGAGAGTGACTCGACCGTGCCTGGCATCCATTGCTCGTCATCAGTCTCGAAAGTGAAGGTGGGGTAGCCCATGATGCCGTAGCCGTAGTCTCGGCTGGTGCCGTGGGTGGGATAGATTCCGGCGTTGGCGTTGCGCACCGGGAGGTCGGCGTCTATGGTCTCGTGGATGGTGTCACGGATGTGCTCGAACAGTTCCCAGTCTGAAGGCATCTCGCCCGTGAATCCCCAAGGGTAAGCGAGAATCCAGGTGCCGGTGTGCATGGTGACGTAGAGGTCCGCATCGGTGACCCATGCCGCCATGTAATCGGCGTTGTTGCGCGTCTCCGGCTCGCTGAATGGACCGTCTCCGCTCGCCGTCTCCTCGGTCGTCCAGTGGTGGTCGTAGTTGCGGTTGAGGTCGACTTGGTTCATGTTCCAGCGACTGTCGGCGTCGTTGCCATCCGCATTAAGCAGAATCATGACATGAAGTTCTGTGTTCTGCAGCACTTCGATGGCCTCCGCATCACCATTGATCCAACCCTCGATGTAGAACTCCGCTGTCAGGAAGGCGAGTTCTGTGCCCAGGTGTTCGTTGCCGTGGTGGCCTCCATCGATGTACACCTTCTCCTTAGGAGAGC
>CALCOR010000362.1 GCA_937897085.1 uncultured euryarchaeote
ACATCACCCATGCTGTCGACGAGCATCTTGTCCATGCCCTTCGGCCCGAGCGTCGTGCGCACGGCATCTGCGACGGCTTTCGCTGCAGCGATGTTGTTGCTCTGGGCGCCCTTGCCGCGGGTGCGGCTGGTGCCCTCCTTCAGGATGAATATCGGCTGCTGTCCTCCGTACATCGTATCTCACTCACACAGGTGTCGCTCCAAGGAGCGATGGCGGCGACCCATAGCCCCCTCTTAAGGCCGTCTGCGTCGATAATGTTTCGACTTTCACCGCCGTAGGCGGTGACGTGGCTCCATCAGTCGAGTCCGTGCTGTTCCAGATATTGCTGACCGTAGTGCTGCCACTGTTCCATGTCCCATCCGTCAGGCATTCCGTCTGGGGGGAGCGGAGGAGCACCTGCTGGCAACTCAGGTGCGGCGGCTGCTGGCGGCGACTCTGGAGGTATGCCCGAAGGGGTTGCTACAGACGGCGGATCTTGTGTAGGGGGCGGAAGCGGGACGCCTGCCTCGGGAACGATCGGCGCCTCAGGCACGCTGCCGTAGGTAGCTTCCAACTGACTCTGGTAGCCGGCGAGAGTCGTAATCTCCTCTTCCTCCCTGCTGGTGGAAATGAGTACCATCACTAGTACAGTAATCAGCCCGGCAGCCAGCAGTATGCCCCCGATTACAGTGACCCAGACCATGACCCTCCCTCCTACATCGGCTTCAGCATCACCGCCCCCAACCAAGCTGGGGTCGCGCGACACGCGCACGGTCACAGTCGTCTGTGCGACATCGTCGTCTCCGGTTGCGACCACTGTGAGATTGAACGTCATCTCATTCGCGGGCAGGTTGAGGAACTGCGTCTCGGTGATCTCGAACTTCACAGACGCGGTGCGCTGCAGGTCGGGTGCGAGCACGAATGAACCATCCTGGGTGCGAATGCGTACCTTGGCGTAGTTGCGCGCCTCGTTGGGCTCCACTTCCATCACGATCAACTGATCATTGCTGGGATGGCGGTTGTGCACGGTGACGTTGACGTAGATCCAACCGGCATCATCCAAGACGACCTCGGGTCCCGACGTCAGTTCAATCCACCCCTGCGACCCGACCTGGAATGTCGCCTCACCCTCGTCCGATACCGTCCTTCCGGACTGCTCAGAATACGCCTTCACCTTCAGCACGGCCTGCCCGTTGAACCCTGCATCGAAGGCGTAACTCACAGTCACATTCACCGATGTTCCCTTCTCGAACAACGATGGGCTGGCTGGATTGTATTGCTCGTTGGGGACGATGTCCGCGCTCATTCCCGGGGTGGTGATCAATTCGACGTAGATACTGTCGAAGTCGTTGCCGACGTTCGACACCTCGAAAGAGGTCGTCTTGGCATCTGCACCTCCTTGGAAGGTCTGACCGGACATGTCGACATCGGACACGACGAGCATGTTGGTGCTGAGCACCTCCACCTCGATCTGCACGCTGGTCACGTATGTCGAATCGGACTGTGAGACCGCTTCTAGCACTACGATGTATGTATCCGGCCTGATACCGTAAGTCATCGGGAAGATGAGCAGCACGGTTGAACTGTCACCGAACGGGCCGATCTCCTCTGTGCTCTGGGAGTTAGTGGTCACCCCAAGAGTCCAATCCGCCGTGAGCGAGAGGTCGAAGCGTTCGAGATCGTTGCCGAAGTTCGTCACATCGACGTCAACCGTGCGCGTATGCCCGTCAGCCTGAGCCGTCAACGTGTGCTGTGAGGGGACCATCGACAGATTGTGCTCCATGGGCGTGAGAATCTGAATCTTGCGCGTCTCCTGCGCGGTGGCCGGTGACTGCCCGCTGGCGAGGACGGTCACCTCGGTCAGTCCCGGCCCAAGATTGTCAGGTCCGGTGAACTCGATCCAGAAATCCTGGGAGGCTTCCTTTTCCAACTGCAGGTAGGTTATCTCACTGGAGTTGACTGACGAGTTGAGGAAACGGATGTGTTCCGAGCCCCACTCGCTGCGGTTGAAGTAGCCCGCAAGATTCCAGTACGCCATCTGGTTGCCGGAGTTGGTCAGCGTCATCTTGACGAGGCCGATCTCTTCCGGTCCCAGCGTCTGCGCCACCAGCGGACCGACGTACTTCACCTGTACAGAATACGAGGCATCGACAGAGAGCGGCATCAGCATCGATTCCTTCACCTCACCATTGTAGTAATCTCGGAATTCCACCGTCCAGTTCAATTCCTCCACGTTGGCACCCGGAGGCACCGTGAGGTTGATCCAGAAGCTGGTGGATTGGCCGGCGGGAAGCGGGTTCAGGGGTACGGC
>CALCOR010000363.1 GCA_937897085.1 uncultured euryarchaeote
AGTCGGTCTGGGAATCGGCTTCCATCTCGCCTGGTTCAGCGCCGCCTGCAACCCGTTGATCGCCTTCTTCATGTGGCTCGTCGCCCTCGGCTACCAGGACCGTGCCATGGCTCGCGGAGTGGTCATCGGGTTCATCCTCAGCCTCGCCATCAGCGGAGCCTCCTTCCTGCTGTTCCAACCCGCTTGATGCGTCGTTGAGTTCAAGGACTGTGAACGCAGGTTGGCCCTTGTTCCGGATGCCGAGTTGGTTGCAGACGCACGCGCCCAAGCGCTTCGACGAACTCGCCGCTCCTGAATCCGTCCGCCGCGCCCTCTCTTCGGCCAGCCTGACTGGCTCACCTCCGCACATGCTCATCACCGGTCCTGCTGGAGTCGGCAAGACCGCTGTCTGGAGGCTGGTGGCCCGTCAGGTGCTCGGCCCGGGTTGGCAGGCGACGACCCATGTTCTGCAGGCGCGTGACTTGGCTGGCACTGCTGGAGCCATGGGGAAGTTCGAGGATTTCCTGCGTCCTGCTGGTCGCAAGTCCAGCGACACACTCGCTGGGCGCACCAGCCTGGAGGCGTTCGACCGTGGAATGTGGGAGTCGGAGGAAGATGACGACCCTCCCCCTGCAGGCGCAGAGTTTCCGGCGGCGAGCGGTGAGCGAGCCCCAGTCAGCCGTATCATCGTGATCGAGGACGCCGATCATCTCGGTACAAGGAGACAGCCGTACCTGCGCCGAATGATGGAATCGGAATCGGCTACCGCCCGCTTCATGTTCACCGCCCGCGCTCCCAGTCGCATCATCGACGCGCTGCGCAGCCGTACCTTGCACATCCGCATACCCAGTGTCGAGCAGGACCGCATGGAGGCGACGCTCGCGGGAGTGGCTGCACGCGAGCGGCTGGAGCCCGTCGCCGGGCTCGTTGGCGACATCATCCATGTCAGCTCCGGAAACCTGCGCAAGGCGTTGTTCACGTTCGAACTGCTGGCTCGAACAGATCGCTTGGCCGATCGCGGCAGCGTCCACCGGTTGGTCGCCGCCTCCACTCTGCAGGCCGGTCGTCTGATGGTCGAGATGGCACTCAGGGGCCGTGTCATCGAGTGGCGCTGGCAGGAACTCCGCGGGCGCAAGAAGAAGATGCAGACGGGGGCGCTTGGAGAGTTGGACAAGATGATGACCGAACAGGCGCTGGATGCTGACGACATCATCTCTCAACTGCATCTTGTGCTCACCAGTGGTCGGTTGATGCTCGCACCGGCCCTGCATCTCGATTTGCTGGACTCATTGGCCCGCTGCGATGTCCGTCTGCGGCGCAGCATCCATCCGCGCATCCAGTTCGAGCGCTTCCTGCACGAGACCGCTGCAGCAGGAATCCGACACGGAATGGCGCTCACCTGATTGGCCACAAGCGTCATCACAGTCGGCAATGTCGGCGCAGCGGGCGCGTAGCATAGTCCGGATAATGCACTGGCCTCCTAAGCCGGGGACCGCGGGTTCAAATCCTGCCGCGCCCGCATTATCACGGTGCCTCCTACGGAGGCACTCTGCGTCGCGTTTATGATGCAGCCATCAGTGGCGTGCGTCAATGGATGCTTGGGACGTGGTTGTCATCGGTGGGACCGTCGCCGGCATGCGCGCAGCCATCGCTGCCCATGACGCCGGTGTCTCGGTCGCTTTGTTTGACGGCCGTGCCCACGGTTCTGATGCCGGTGCAGCCGACACCGGTGGCTTGGCGGCTTCAATCAAAGAAGCAACCTCCAGAGCTCACAGGGACGACACGATCCGTGCTGGGAGATGGCTGTCCGATCAGGACGTGGCCGCCGCTCGAACCTCTGCCGCCTTCGAGGAACTGGCGCAACTAGAGCGCTGGGGGCTGGTGCTGCGCAGGGATGGCGCGTCGCTACCCCTGCTCCAACAACTCCCCGGTCACAGCGAACCACGAGTGGCATCCACTGGTGACAGCACTGGTAGAGAATTGCACCAACTGCTTGAGGAGCAGTGCATCAAGCGTGGCATTCCTCGTAGGATGGACATGCAGGCGGTCAGTCTGGCCATGCAGGAAGGTTCTGCCAGTGGAGCGGTGTTCTTCGATGTGCAGGAAGGTGAACTGGTCAGCGTGCAGGCGAAGACCGTGATTCTCGCCAGCGACGGTTTCCAGTCTGCGTGGAACGGCGACGGGGTCGGAGATGGCACCGGAGCCTGGCTGGCACTGGGGGCCGACGTCCCTCTGCGCGACATGGAGTTCAGCGCATGCAACCCGCTCAACGTGGAGACGGTCGATCTGTCGCTCCCACTCACTCTCATCGATGATGGAGCCAAGGTGAGGCTTGCTTCTGGAGGCGATGTCGAGTTCGGAGCGGATTCTGGACTGCACGCTGCCTCGCAGCAGATCATCTCGGGAGGTGAATTGTGCGTACTCGACGCCCGCGTGCTCAAGCGGACCAGCAGGAAATGGTATTCCGACACGGCCGAACGAGTCCAAAGCCGCTGTGGGCTGGCGCTGGACGCTGACGTGCTGCCGCTTGCCCCCCGCGTCGAGTTGACCATCGGTGGGGTGCCCACGGATGGCACGGGGAAGGTCACTTCAGGGGGTGAACCGGTGGAGGACCTGTTCGCTGCCGGAGGATGCTGCAACTCGGGTTTCCACGGCGCCGACATCGTCGCCGGCAACCATCTGCTCGATTCGCTCGTCGGTGGTGCGGCAGCCGGCGCCGCCGCTGCGGAGGCGGCGGCCTCAGTCGGCTTCGGCTCCCCTGACGCGGTCAGGGTAGAACTGTCGACGGCTGGAGAGAAGGTGGCCCATCTGCTGCAGGGGGTAGATGAGGGGGCGCTCACCCGGGCGGCAGGCGCGTTTCAACTGGCGAGCGTGATGAGCGATGCCATGGGTATTGAGCGAGACGCGGCCTCACTGGAAACGGCTGCTGCGCGCATCTCCAAGATCATCGCCGCCGGCCTGCAACTCTCTGATTCGAATCCGGTGATGAACACCGAGTTGGTCGAAGTGCTGCGTCTGGAGGGGCTGCTGAAGTTGTCTGCGGTATCCGTGGCGAGTGCTAAGTTCCGCATTGGGTCCGATGATGCCGGGAATCTGGTGCACACGCTGGTCGATTCATCTGGAAACGTCAGCGATTCCCCAGTGAATCAAGGCTCTGGCGACGACTGGCTGTTGGCTCCTCCCGAGTGACGTCTCACAGGTCGCAACATAGTCAAGCAGCGGCTGTCTGGGCCAGTCCGTGCGCGTCTTTCCTCTGCTCTTGGTGCTGCTGCTGCTGTCTTCCGCTCTGGCCGGCTGCTTCGACAATGACCCACCCTTGCAGTGTGGGAGTGTGGATGAGGGATTCGAGGTTAGTGAACTGGTTTCAGACGTCAACAGGATGACGACGGCCAACGTGCGTATGGGTGACCTCGACGGTGACGGCCAACTGGACATCCTGTCGACTCAACCCCTGGACGGTTGGGTCTCCTGGACCCGCTGTGATACCGACGGCTGCACTGAGGATATTCTCTCCGTGGGCCTCATCGCCCCCGTGCGTACGCAGGTGGTGGACCTCGACCAGGATGGCAGCAATGACCTGCTCGTCGCCGACATCGGCATCCTTCCTCCGTCCGATGACCCGGCCGGCAGCGTGGTGCTGCTGCGCCGCGATGCTGAGGGCAACTTCAGCAATGAGACACTGCACTCCGGCATCGGTCGCGTCGCCTGCGCCGAGGCCGCAGATCTGGACGGCGACGGCGACCTCGACATCGTCGTATGTGAGTTCGGCAACCTGAACGGCAGCGTGCTCTGGCTGGAGCAGGAGGCGAACGGCAGTTTCTCGCCGCACGAGATCGATGCCCGCCCGGGCGCGATCCACGCCTTCCCGTTCGATGCCGATGACGACGGCGATCTCGATCTGGCTGTCTCCTTGTCTCAACTTTCAGAGGAGGTGAACCTCTACCGCAACGATGGCGAGGGCAACTTCACTATCGAGACGCTGGTGAAGTCCGACAACACCTGGTTCGGCATGTCAGGACTTGAGGTGTACGACCTTGATGGGGATGGAGATGATGACATCATCTACACCAACGGAGACACCCTCGACATGGATCTCCCAGAGGGGCAGTACCCGCATGAAGCGCACGGAGCGGCGTGGCTGGAGAATGACGGCACAGGCCAGTTCACGCAGCACGAACTAGCGCGTGTCTGGGGCGCATACACTGCCAAACCGTTCGATGTCGACGGTGACGGAGATATCGATCTGGTGATTGGTACACTACAGTTCGATCTTGTTTATCCAGGGGTGCATCAGATAGATCTGGTGCTATTGGAGAACGTCGGTGATCTCACCTTCGTCCGCCACGACCTGCCCAACTCACAGCGTTACATGATCACCTTCGACGTCGGGGACATCGACGGCGATGGTGAGGCTGATCTGGTGGGAGGGAGTCACACGATGGGCAACACTGGAAGCGCTCATCGGCTGGTGGAGCTCTCTTGGCAACCGGAAGTGGCGTGGTGTGAGTGATGTGGTGAGATGGAACCGAGTCTGTTCACGAAGATAATCAACGGGGATATTCCCGCGTCGTTCGTCGCCAAGGGGGATACCTGGGTGGCCTTCCTCGACATCTTCCCTCGTCGGCCGGGACACACGCTCGTCATTCCCATCGAACAGAAGCAGTACATCGCTGATCTCTCTCCCGAGAGCACGGCAGGTCTGATGGAGGGAGTGGTCGAGGTGCAGCGGAGACTCGGCGCTCATTTCGATACTACCGACTTCGGTGTCGGCGTGCACGACGGGCCACTCGCCGGCCAGGAGGTTCCGCACGTGCATGTTCATGTCGTTCCACGCACCGAGGGCGATGGTGGGCTGACGCTGCTCGCCTGCTGGCCTGATACACCTCCACCGGGTTCTACGGACCCCGATTTCGCTGCCTTGGCTGAACTCTCAGAGCAACTGCAGGCACTAGAATGAGTAGCCAGCGCATTGATTCGCTCCGACTCGCTCGCTGCGATAGATGTCCGATTCACCGGAAGAGATGGCTGTCGGCGTCGATGGCCGGGTCGACCACCATGGAGAGGAACTGCCGCAGTTGACACGCCGTTCTGCCAATCTGGACGTGGAGCGACTACTCCGCATGCATCATCCAGACTTCAGTGGTGAGCACCCCGCTTCGCCAGTCATCTACACACTGTTCACAACGATTCTCAGTATCGGGGTCAGGCAGCAGTTCAGCAGTTATCTGGTCACTGGGCTAGAGCGGGTGAGAACCGATGTTGGGGCGATGTTCCTGGGATGGCATACCAACGGTCTCATCGATGCGGCTGTGGTGGTTGAGCCCAGCCCGAAACGTTTCGTTTTCGCTGGACGCCATGACATGCTCACCGGATCTGTGATCGGTTGGTGGGGTCGCCGTCTCGGAGTACAGCCGTTGCTACGTCAGGCCGAGCGGTTGCGCGGGGGCGTCGATGAAGAGACCGCGGCAGCGATCAACTCGGCAAGCATGCTGACTGTGGCTGCTAAACTGGCGCACGGACACGCCGCTACGTTGTTCCCTGAAGGCCATTCCCACAATGAGTCCCATCTCCTTCGCCTGCGCACCGGCCCGATGCGCAGCATCCTGAATGCGGCAGTTCTCGCCGGACGCCTCGAGTTGCCCCTCCCTGTCATCCATATCGTAGGTCTGCACTTCCGCCACCGCGAACGCTTCCGCACGGACGCGTGGATCGAATACGGTGATGAGCTCGAAGTGCCGTTGTTGGACGATCCGAAGCACGCCGCTCGACTACTCGATGGTGATTGGGATGAGCCAGAGGCAGTTGCCACTCGCGCGCTGCGCGACGAAGTAGGCGTTAGGCTGGCACCGCTGACCCCGGATGCACCCGACGATGCGACCTGGCGCGCATGGCTGCTGCTGGGTCATCTACGCGCGCGGGCAGAAGGCAAGCGTCTGGATAGTTGGAGAGAGGAGGTGCTCGCCGCGCGTGCCATCCGAGACGGTCTCAGGGGAACAGAGGAGTCAGGTCCGTGGGCAGGACCCATGGCGGAGGAGCGTGCTGAGAGCGACCTAGCATCTACGTCGGACGTTACGCAGAAGGCGAAACTGCTGCACGGTATGTTGGACGAACATGAGCTCGACGGGCGCGACCTGCACCCCAGCGCGCAGATGTCACCTGTGCAGACGATTCTCTCAGTGTTCTCACTGCTGCTAGCCATCTCCCTGCTGCCGTTCGCGCTGCTGGCCAATGGGCTACAGTGGGCGTTAGGATGGTGGCTTTCATCTCGCACTCCCGATCCACCTGACAAATGGCAGACCTACGTGTTCATCCCCGGTCTGCTCGGACAGGTGTTCGTCTGGCCGCTCTCCTTCGTGTTGTTCACTTTCGGTGCCATGTGGGGGCTGGGTCAGATCGACATGCTACCCTCTAACATCCCGCTGAATCTACTCATCTCCGCCGTCGCTGCCTTGTTGCTCATTACCGTTAGCACCAGATCGGCACTGCGCGGTCACGACATCATCTGTGATTTCCGCCGTCGCCTACGTATGCGCAGTCTGCGCGCCGGGGAGTCCTGGCAGGGGGTCGAGGCGCTCATCGCTGACATAGGATCGTTACTCGATGCGGCTCTGCCCACAGATGAAGGCGACTGAACCCCCACGCGCTCAAATAGGTGCGAGGGGTGGCCGAGTCGTGGTCGATGACATCGAGGCGCGAGTGCGCGGCTGGCTGACCGACGAGGGCATCGAGTTGCGCGACCGACCTGACCCACGCGCTCGTTTTCACCTGCTGGTGCGTTATCCGCCCACACCGCACGGCCACGTGTTCAATGTCGTCTCGCCGAAGCAGCGTAGTCTGTTGGTGATCTCGTCGGTCACGCAGGTCGACGCCGGCCAGCAGGAGGAGATGGAGCGCAACTCCACTGAGGACGGCGAGGGGTGGGAGCGCTGGCTGCATGAGACCCGTCTGCACCTCACGCGCAGCGATGTCGACTGGGTGCTGCACGTGCGCAACTCGAACCAGACTCCGTCAGGTCCTCTGCAGGCGTTCAACCTCTCACAGCCGGTGTGGTTCGACGGGCTGACGCAGAACCGTCTGATGCAGACGCTCAGGCACATCTGGCTCACCAAGCTCGCCCTGATCCACGAGATCAAATTCAGTTATGGCCCGGGCGTGGGCAGACCGGGTCCGGTGGATGACTGGGCGCAGGCGGAGCAGCAGCCACCTCCTTCGGACCAGATGGTATCGACCGACGAATCACACTCGTTCGGAGAGGGATTCGACCCCTCTGAATGGGTATGACGCGCAGTATCCGTCCGTGACCGTTGGGGAACGGGATTAAGTATGGACTGAGCAAGACGGATACGTCAGTCCGATATACTGAGGAGCCGATGTGGATGAACAGAATGAACCAGAGTCTAATGATGGCGCTGCTGATGATGTTCAGCAGCGTCGCCGGAATTGCCTACGCACCCCAAGCCGAAGCCGCCCAGGTGGTCATCACCGAAGCAGTGCAGGTGGTCGACGGAGGTGGAGTGAACGACCGCATGGCGGCGATGGCTGCTGATAGTGAAGGCAACATCCACGTCGTATGGAGTCGCAACACCCAGCATCTCTACTACACGATGCTCGACCCGCGCGCTGACACGCTCATTGATGCAACCCAGATATCCAATTCAGGTTCGCATCGCGCTTGGCATCCTGACATCGCCATTGACTCCGAGGACAGGGTGCATGTTGTGTGGACCGACAAGTCCGGTTCGCACTCGATCAAGTACACCATGCTCGACCCGACATACGACGATTTAGACGGCTCGTCGGGTGATGACTTCGCTCTCAGCGTGGTCGATGACACCGTCGTGAGCCAACGTGCCCAGAACAGGGACTGGCCTGCGATAGCGCTTGACTCGGACGACGGTGTGCACATCGTGTGGGAGGACGCCTACGAACAGTTGGGGAAGTTCTTCAACCAACCACAGATCTACTACTCCATGCTCGAGATCGACTCGTTGATGATGGATGCTATCACAGCCATCGACGATACCCTGCTCACCCCGATAATCGGGCACAAAGGCCACCCTGACATCGCCGTGGACGCCGACGACCTCGTGCAGGTGGTGTGGGATGACACGCGCGGCGGCAAAGTGGAGATAGTAGCACCGATCGACACCTCTGGCTCGATGTACTCCGAGTGGGCTGACATGTGCACCGTGTTCTACGGCGGCTCGTTCTCCAACGGGGGTACCTTCCGCGGCATCAAGCCGATGCTCGAAGAGGCCAACATGACCGTCTACGAAACCCTCTATGCTCTCGGTGGCTACTACCCGTCATCGGCTGGCACCGGCTCCTGCCTGCGCGCGCCGGTGAACGGGCAGAATCAAGCGGGGGTGCGCCCGACCGCACTCGGTCTTGTTCCAGGAGACGACTCCGGAGGACTGCGTAAGTTAACGTCGGCGATATTCAATGGCGCCGTCAAGAGCGGCGGCTACTCCGGTGAAGACTGGGGGCCGGGATCCGAATGGGCCTGTCTTTCATGGCAGGACAATAATGGCAACATCCCTGGGAATCCCCCCACCACACTCGATCACAAGTGGAACCCTAACGCCACCAAGATCGTCATGCCAATCTCCGATGAGGGGCCGTATGGCGGCGACCCAGCACAGCAGGCCAATGACATTGACAGCATCAATTACGCACACGACGCGTGCGTGCGCGCCGGCATCATCCCTGTGCCGATGTATGGTTCCTCATGGGGTGGCGGCATCAACATCCAGTCGCACATGAAGGACCTCGCCCAGTGCCCCAACGGACAGATATCCACCGGAACCCGCATCTGTCCTGGCTCGACCATACGCAACACCGACGCCGGCGGTCATACCTACCAGTTCCCTGCCTCGGGAGGCAACCAGATGAACATCCTCGTCGAGGCGATGGTCTACCTCGCCACCAACAACTCTCGCGAGATCTACATGACCGTGCTCGACCCGCACGCCATGCTCGACAACCCCTCGAACGGCTGGCTCTACGGGGACCCCGGGCACAGCATCCAGGGCAACTCCTACGTGGAGGATCTCGGCCCGTCGCTCGACAGCCAGGGATACGGCCACCTCGTCGTGGTCAACGACACCCGCATCACCATCGACGACGCCTTCAGCCTGCACCCGTCCATCGCCATCGACACCGACGGCAACACCCACCTCGTCTGGATGGACGGCCGCGGCTACGGCTTCGACAAGAACGACAACTACGAGGTGTGGTACACCCGCATGCGCCTGCGCGGCGCGGGCGACTGGAACGGCGTGTCCGGCGGCCTGCCCACCTACGGCATCAAGCAGATCTTCGACTACCCCATCTCCCACGTCGAGGGCAAGAACAACGTCCCACCGAACCGGCCCTATGCGCCCAGTTCGATCATGCCCTCGATCATCACCGACAACCAGGACAACGTGCACATCTCATGGCTGGAGAACAGCAACGCCAGCGCCATCGAGGAGGTGGTATACACCCGCCTCAACCACACCAACGACGACTGGCCCAACGGCATCCCGCTCAACTCTCTGGCGACCTACGTCATCGACGAGTGGGAGGTCGTGCCCGTGACCACCTGGCAGTCCGACAAGCTGGGACCGAACTCGGGCTGGGCCCCGGAGCTCGGCCAGCCCCCCGCCCTCTCCAACGATATGGGCAGCGGGGCGCACATCGCCTGGTCTGACACCAACAAGTGCAACGACCAGTCGAACAACAACATGTACACCATCTGCTACACGCACGTCCTGACTGGCCAGGTCGACGTGTTCCTCGAGGACGGGGACGCCGATTGGCTGCACGTCATCGAGCCCGGCGAGGAGACTATGTTCAACATGACCATCAACAACACGACGCCCGGTCCCATCGATCTGGTCGCGGACATCTTCTCGCTGAACCTGACCGTCATGTGCGTCGTGCCCAAGGTGATCGCCGATGCGCACGGCATCTCGCAGGAGTGCAACGGCGCCAACTGGACGGCGACGATGTTCTTCTCCAGCAACCACACGGCCATCTTCCCCGAGACGTCGATCTACCTCAAGGGCGGCGAGGCGGCGCGCATCTACCTGCGCGTGCGCGCGCCGTCGGTCTACCAGGCGAACCACGACGAGAATGCCTACGTCACCGTCTCGGCGGTGTCGCACAAGGATCCTGCCATCCGCTCCGACAGGCTGACGCTCACGATGATGGACGTGCGCCACGGCATACAGCTGGACACCACGCACCTGCAGGCCGACGTGGAGCAGGGCCAGACGGCCATCTTCTCGATCACCATCACGAACACCGGGAACGTGTTCGACTCGTTCGCCTTCTACGACCCGAGCACCATCGAGGGTCAGCAGGAGTGGCTGCTGCCGTTCGGCTGGCAGATCCGCTTCCCGCTGGTCGTCTCGCTGGACCCCGGCCAGTCGGTCACCAAGAACCTCGAGGTGAGCATACCCACCACGCAGGAACCGGGCACCTTCGTGCTCTACGTCAAGGGCTGGTCGATAGGCGAGCCGCGCAAGAGCATAGAGGCGGGCACGATGGACGTGCTCGAGCTGTGGGTCAACGTCTCCATCCGCTCGACCGGCAACATCGTGTTCGAGATCTACGACACCTCGGAGTACGTGCTGCCCGGCGAGTGCGCGCAGTACGACATCGACGTCATCAAGCACTTCGCGCCCGGACACCTGATCTTCACCACGCCCAGCTCTCCCGAGGCGATGCCGGAGAACGAGGCGGAGCACGTCTGGCGCGAGGAGCACTGGACGATGTCGCTCGACTTCTCCAACGCGCCCGGGGGCAACGGACTCTCCATGAGCGAGCCGCGGCTGTGGGCGACCATCGACTACCCGTACACGGTGTCCGTGAGCATCTGCGCTCCGGACAACGCCAGCGCGGGGCTCGGCCCGGCGTTCAGCGTCAAGGCGCACCTGCAGGGCTCTAGCCGGGTCGCCGACTCGGTCGTGCTGTCCACGAACGTCGTCCACGTCTACTCTCTCGACGCGTCGGTCGAGGAGACCGAGTTCACCGTCGACCCGGCCACCACGCTGGTAGTGCCGTTCACGACGCTCAACGACGGGAACGGCGCCGACCGCTACGACATGCGCGTCTCGCGGGTGACCTCGCTCGCCTCAGGCACCGAGGTGCTGTGGGACGTCGATGTGCCCCGTTCGCTGCTCTCCGAGCTGCTGCGCGACGACTTCGAGACCATCGAGGTCCGGGTCAACGTCCCCGAGCAGGTTGCCGCGGGCGACTACGAGGTGGTCATCGACGTGTTCAGCGAGGAGGCCTACCCCGACGCCAGCGGGCGCTCCACCCGCCTGCGCGACTCGATTACGCTCTCGATCAGCGTCAACGAGTTCCACGACATGCGTCTGTGGCTCGACCCGTTCGTCGAGTCCGACGTCAAGACCACGGCCCCGGGCCGGATAGTGCGCTTCAACCTGAACGCCACCAACAACGGCAACGTCGCCGACCGGGCGACGCTGCACAACCACACCCTCGATCTGGGCACCGGCCTGTGGAACGAGCGTCCGGGCATGGGACACCTGGAGGAGTGGAACATCCGCTGGGCGACGATGGACGGCGAGTTCGAGATCAGCTGCAGGGCGCTGGACGTCGGTGAGGCTGCGCCCGCCGACGAGTGCGTGCAGCACGCCGACGGCACCTGGATCCTGCCCGAGATGGCGGCCTACGAGACGCTGCCCCTGGTGGCCATCGTCGAGATCAGCTCCGAGGCGGCGCTGGGCAACCAGGAGATCGGCTTCAAGGTCCGCTCGCTGTTCGGCAACGCGCTCGAGGGCGGAGACTTCGACGACAGCGAGTCGTGGGAGGGCGAGGAGCGGGACAGCAACGAGCTGGTAGTCACCATCCGGCTGCGCGCCCCGAACCTGCGCTTCGAGGAGGTCATGGTCGACCAGAGGACGGCCGGCGTCGGGGAGATGATTCCGATCACGGTGCTGATCGTCAACGACGGCAACGTGCACGCCACGGACGTGCACGTGATCATCTGCGAGGACCAGGACAAGGACGACGTCCGCCGCAACGGCTGCGACGCGGAGAACGTCGTCTACCGGCAGGTGATCGGGGCGATGATGCCCCCGGACGCCGCCGACCGCACCGACTCGGCCGAGATCGTGCTGCTCTACCCGGTTAGGGCCGGAGCCCACGACGTGGTCGTGGTGCTCGACCCGGACAACAACATCGTGGAGTCCAACGAGCGCGACAACATCTACTCGGTCAGCGACGATCTGAGCTCGAACAACGGCTGGGTTGACGTGGCGGTGGAGAAGCTGGGCGCATGGAGCGTTCCGGCGATCATCATCCTGCTGACGCTGAGCCTGCTGGGCGTCGCCGGCTTCGTGATGTGGAGCCGCCGGCGCGAGGCGCTGGCCCGTGTTGCAGAGCAGAGCAGCCTGGTGGCTGCGGACGATCTGTTCTAGGTCACGCGGCCCCTTCCGGCCCCTCCGCTGTCTGTGGTCGATTTGTTTCGAGTCGTAGACGGGGATAACCTTGGATGAGGTCTCTGTGAACGTAGTTCACACTCATTTCAGACGTGACCGTTAGGGAACGAGATTAAGTATGGATTGAACACGAACCGGGGTTGTCAGTGTGGATACTGAGGAGCGGATGAAGATGAGTCGAATGAACAAGAGTATGATGATGGTGCTGCTGATGTTGTTCAGCAGCGTCGCTGGTATGGCCTATGCACCCGAGGCCGAAGCAGCGCAGGTGGTGATTACCGAATCTGTGCAGATTGTAGATGGAGGGTCGGTAAACGATCGCATGGTGGCGATGGCTGCCGACAGTGAAGGCAATATTCACGCAATATGGAGTCGCAACACGCAGCATCTCTACTACACGATGCTCGATCCACGAGCGGAGACACTCATCTCTGCCACTCAGATATCCAACTCAGGTGCACATCGAGCATGGCATCCAGACATCGGCATAGATGATCAGGACCGGGTCCACGTTGTCTGGGCAGACAAGTCTGGCTCGCATTCCATCAAGTACACCTTGATTGATCCGAGCATGTCCGTCCTCGACGGCTCCCCTGCTGAGGATGCGATCATCAGCATCGTGGACGACACGATTGTTTCGCAGCGCAACCAGAACCGAGACTGGCCCGCAATCGCCTTGGATTCGACCGGCGCGGCACACATTGTCTGGGAAGATTCCTACGAGCAACTCGGCAAGTTCTACAACCAGCCACAGATTTACTACTCGATGATTCAGATTGACGAAGTCAGCCGTCAAGCGTTGACTGCCATCGACGACACCCTGCTTACCCCGATCATCGGACACAAGGGCCACCCCGACATCGCGGTGGACGCCGATGATAACGTGCAGATCGTCTGGGATGACACCCGCGGTGGAAAGGTGGAGATAGTCGCCCCAATCGACACCTCCGGCTCGATGTACTCCGAGTGGGCGGACATGTGCACCGTGCTCTACGGTGGCACCTGGTCCAGCGGTGGCTACTTCCGTGGCATCAAGCCGATGCTCGAGGATGCCAACATGACCGTCTACGAGACGCTGTATGCGCTCAGCGGCAACTGGCCATCCGCAGCGACATCCGGATCCTGCGCCACCCCCTATCAGACCGGTGGCTCGGGGGGGAACGTTCGCGGAACGGCTCTCGGCCTGGTTCAGGGAGACGACTCTGGTGGCATTCGGGCACTCACTGAGGTGGTGTTCGGCGGCTCAGCGGTCAACCTGCCCCGTGACGGCGGCTACTACTCCGAGTTCTGGGGTCCCGGCTCCACTTGGGCGTGCCTGTCATGGATGGACGCCAATGGTAACGTTCCTGGCAACCCTCCGACCCTGCGCGATCACAAGTGGAACCCGAACGCCACCAAGATCGTCATGCCCATCTCTGACGAAGGCCCGTACGGCGGCGACCCGTCGCAGCAGGCCAATGACATCCAGAGCATCAACGAGGCTCACGATGCGTGCGTGCGCTCCGGTGTCATCCCGGTGCCGATGCACGGTAGCACATGGGGCGGCGGCACCAACATCCAATCGCACATGAAGGACCTCGCCCAATGCCCCAACGGACAGATATCCACCGGAACCCGCATCTGTCCTGGCTCGACCATACGCAACACCGACGCCGGTGGACAGGTCTACGCCTTCCCTGCAACGGGAGGCAACCAGATGACCATCCTCGTCGAGGCGATGGTCTACCTCGCCACCAACAACTCTCGCGAGATCTACATGACCGTGCTCGACCCGCACGCCA
>CALCOR010000364.1 GCA_937897085.1 uncultured euryarchaeote
CCCAGCCTGAGTGCGGCGGCGCCCCGTAGCGGAAGCCGTCGACGTAGAAGGAGAAGTCATCGGGGTTGAGATCCATGTCGCGCAGATTCTGGGTGAGGACATCGGCCCTGTGCTCGCGCTGTCCACCCGAGCACATCTCATCCCGCCCGTAGTTGAGGTCGAAGCCGCGGGAGAGTTGTCCCCCGTCAGCGGCGGTCTCCTCCTTGTCGTGGTAGATGTAGAACGGCTTCATCGACATTGGCCACCTCGGCAGGAAGTAGAATCCGGGGTATTCGGCTGCGAGCATGTCAGCGTGGTGCGCCTCGATGTCGTCTCCCCACTCGATCTTTTCACCAGCAGCCTTGATGATCTCGATCGCTTCTGTGTACTCCACTCTCGGGAATGGAAGTTCGGGCACCTCGACCGTGACCGGAGGTAGAGGCGGTTCCTGCTCGGCGCGCCATTCGTTGATCATGTCGATGAGGTGCTGGTCATTGGCGGCGACCTCGGACCAGACGTGGTGAATCATGCGCTCCTGCACGTCCATGCAGTCGTCGTCGCTCGCCCACGCCATCTCGATGTCGAAGGAGATGAACTCGTTGAGGTGGCGGTAGGTGTCGTGTTTCTCAGCCCGGAAGGCCGGCCCGACCTCGAACACCCGCTCGAGCCCACCCAGCACGGCTAGTTGCTTGTAGAGCTGCGGTGACTGGGAAAGGAAGGCCTCGGTGTCGAAGTACTGCAGGGGGAACAGGTTGGTGCCACCCTCGGCGGCAGCGGCGATGATCTTCGGGCTGTTCATCTCCTGGAAGCCCTCCCCGATGAGGTGTGCGCGCCCGTATTCCAGAACCTTGCTCCTGAGTTGGAACATGGCGTTGACGTGGTTGCGCCTGAGGTCGATGTGGCGGTTGTCGAGTCGTGTGTCCAGTTCCACGTGCACCTTGTCCGCCACTCCCATTGGCATCGGCGCTTCAGCAGGAGCGAGAATGGTTGCATCCGCTACCTGGATCTCGTACTCCGGCTCCGGTTCCGGCTCACCCTCCTTCACCTTGGGCGGACGCTTCTGCGCCACCGCTCCAACCACCTGGATGGTGCTCTCGCGGTTGGCTGATTGAATCGCTGTGAACGTCGCCTCGTCCATGTTGTCCTGCTTGAGGAACGCCTGCAGGTAGCCGGTGCCGTCGCGCAGCTTCAGGAAGCAGATGGCGCCGCGGCCGCGGACCGATTCGGCGAAGCCGCAGACGGTGACTTCGTGGCCGATCATCTGGGCGCCGTGGGTGGCTACCTCCCCGAGCGTGTGCGTGCGGAAGGCGGTGGGGTGCCAGTCGGACCCGTCGCGGCCGGTCATGTGGGTGGCGGGACGCCCGTAGTCCTTCAATCGAGCGGACGCGTAATCGGGGTATGAGGGCGCATTTTCGTGGTATACGGCGGTGGGGGGATGGTATTGGAGTGCCAGTCCCTCATATACCGCCGGAGACAGCCAAGGGCAGGTGAAGCAAGAGATGACGCCGAAAATGACGATTGGACGGAGACAGGGGCTGCTCTCGCTGGCGCTGGTAGCGCTCATGCTATCGAGCGGAGCGGCGATGGCTCAGGATACCCCGGTTGACGGCGCTCCGGATACCGCTCCTGGCGAGGACATCGATTACACGCGTGAACAGATAGTGGTCGAGCGGGACGACGCAGAAGGAACTGTGAAACTGAAGTTGGGCGAGTCAGCGATGTATGTTGACTACGGCGATGGCAGGATCTCGTTCACCGCCGTCCAGACCAGATATCTTGGAATCGCAGACGTCTACCACCAGCGTCAGGGATTCGACAAGCGAGTGGGAATTCCTGCCCAGACCATCGTCTTTCAGCGACTTATCGGCATCATCGAGTACACCGATGAGAACGACAACGGCCTGTTCGACGTGCATGGCGGCAAAGTGGCCGGTACCATCGAAGAGCTCAACTCCACGCTTGTGAACCATGAGGAGACGCAGAAGTGGGTCGACTTCGCTGACGTGCAGTGGACTCTCTCTTCCTGGAGGGAGCACGGCACAGAGAACAACCGGCAGTTTGAGTTCGTGCTGTCGGCAACCGACGTCCCCTACAGTTCCACCAATGGGTTGGACACCTCCGATACGGTAAGCCGCATCGCCTACATCTTCCGCGTGACCACGCATGAGGAGCAGGTCTCCATCCAGGCTGTCCCTCACTATCGCGTGATGTCCTCGAACACAAGTGACTCGAACATTCACATCACCAACAGCGAGTTGGTTGGGCACACGAATGTCACTGGAACGGTGCTCAACTCGACCTGGAAGTATGATCAGGCGATCGAAGGATGGGATGTGGCGATCGACTCGAATGGAGACGAGCGCAACGACACTCGTCTGCTTGTGCTTACCGAGATGGGGTTCGGTGTCCACCTGAAAAAGGATGTAGGAGCCTGGATGATGAAGCAGTTCGGGGATCTGGCCCGCCCGCGGGCGATCACCGGTGCGCCTCCAGTGCCTCACCCGCCGACCATAGATCAGTCTGATTCAGATGCTCCTGATACGGAGTTGGCTGCACAAACAGGTCCTGACCACGACCAGCAGGGCAACCCGCTGCGTTGCGGACTGGAATACGTCAGCGGTGGTGGAAGTGACGGCACCTCTGACACAGAGGCGCGTGGCTCCACCACGGAGACTGTAGAACAGCAGAAGTTGAAGCAGCGCATCCGTGAATACACGGAGACCGCTTGCCGCCAGCGTGGTGATGTGATCGACGATAGCGCGGAGAGCGACGAGGCTCGACCTGAGGTAATCCGCAGCGGTTCCCTGCACTTCGAGGACAACGGCGCCCGACTGGGGCGCATCCGCTGGGTGTCCAACGCTACAGTCGACGGACTTGAGACCGAGGTGCTGTTCCAGATGCACGGCGCCCGCTCGGTCCTGTCCGCGGACATTGACGACGACAACAACGACCTGTGGGCCGGCGTGCGCGCCGTGGGCGGCTACAACTACGTCATCGGCGACTCCGTGTTCCATGACCCCGAGTTCGGGGCTGACGTGCTCACCATGCACACATCCTCCTTTGGGGAGCCCCAGGTGTGGAATGTCCGTGGCCCGATGTTCCAACTGCTGCAGATGTTGCTGAACGGGCTGCCTGTGCTTCTTGGAGTGGTGCTCATCGCCACAGTGCTCATCGGCGTCGCCAGCACCCGCAGCCGCCGTGAACTGGCGCCTCTGCCCCCGTCAGCGCAGTACGCGCCCGCAGGCGCGTGGACGACCCCCTCTGAGGATTGGGAGCAGTACCGCGATTGAATCGAAGTGATCGGGGTCAGAGGATTTCGGACCTGTCCGCCCCTCTCGCTCCGGCTGCTTCATCAACCATCGCGAGCGTGCAAGGCTCGGAGATTGGATGAGCAAGGCTCCGCGCATCACCAATCGTGAGCGAGTGCTGCTCGCTCTCGAGGATGCTCCACAGTATGATGCGCAGTACGAGGTGCCGCGGCGCTTCAGCCAGCGCGGGCTGTCCCAACGCCTCGATATGGCGCAGTCGCATGTGTCACGGGCGATCAAGGACCTGCTCTCAGATGAGATGATCAGCCAACGCCGACGCCGGGTCACTGGGGAGAGACGGCGCGTCAATGCCTACAACCTGACCGAGTCGGGAGGCGACCGAACCGTTGACCTGCGTCGCGAGATGCTCGCGGCTGCGGTGCTGACGCGAGCGGCCGACGGCACACTCGAGAGGCTGAGCCTGAGGGACCTGCTGCACAGGGCGGAACGGACCGGAGAGAGACCCCCTTCGGACGCTCTGGGAATGGCCGACCTGCTACGCGGCGCCGAAATGCACGACGGCATGCCGCTGCTCGAGGCCCTGACGGGCGAAGCGGAGGCGGACGAAGGGGAACCGGACCTGTCAGCCGAAGCCATCGGCCTGCATCTCGAACTGGCGGAGATGCGTCGTCGTCAAGGCGACCTTCCCTCCGCGCTGGACCACCTTGGGCGGGCGGCTGGACTGCACAGACAACGTGGTAACCCGGCTGGCGAGGTTCGCTGTCTGCTCGCTGCCTCGAGCCTCGGGGCTCCGGTGGAGGATGCCACCCGCCTGCGCGCACAGATAGACGCCATCGTCGACGTCGTCGCTCGCCTGGAGGCGTATCTGATGCTGCACGACGCAGTGCTGGCTGGCTCGCCTGAGCAGGCAGCAGAACTGTTGGCGCATCTGGAGGATTCTCACCCAGATCATCCCGAAGTGGCTCTACGGTTGGCCGAGGCGACAATTCGCCGAGGCGGGATTCCTGAACTCTCATCGCTGCCAGCTGAACTTCCGGGAGGCTACGAACT
The DNA here is from genome assembly GCA_937897085.1 of uncultured euryarchaeote. GTDB lineage: Archaea > Thermoplasmatota > Poseidoniia > Poseidoniales > Thalassarchaeaceae > JAKUTA01. Next base: position 4,299 of record CALCOR010000364.1, read on the forward strand.
CCGCGGGCTGCTCTGGAGGGCGAACCTGCTTCGCCTCACCTCGAAGGTGGCTGCAATGACCGGTGATGGCTGGCCTGATCCTGTGGAAGTCAGGGATGCATTGGCCCTGATCGGACCTGCTGCCGAGCACCCTCATGCTCTGGTGCACGGCGAGTTGACTCTCGAACTCGTGCGCAACCCGAATCTTGGGGACGACGAGCGAGTGGCTGCCCTCGAATCAGCGTGGTCGATGCAACCGCCGTTTCCTACACTTGGTCACATAGGATTCCAACTGGCAGGTCTGTGCGAATCTGAACGCCGAAATGGGGTCCTCGAACAACTGCAGCAGCGCTTCCTAGCGTCTGGTGATGAGGTTGGCGCGGAAGTATGTCAGGCCAGAATGGCTGAGTGAATGGCTACATCCGCTCTGCGAACAGATTGATAGGGGGCCTTGGAGCCGCTGACTCCATGGCGCGCGACATACGTCTGTTCACCTCTGAATCGGTGACCAAGGGGCACCCGGACAAGGTCTGCGACCATATCTCCGATGCGGTCGTCGACGCCTGTATCAGACAGGACCCGAACGCACGTGTGGCGTGTGAAACACTCGTGAAAGGTACTGAGACAGGCAGTTTGATTGTACTCGCGGGGGAGATTACTGTCGCCGGTGATACTCCCGATTACGAACAAATCGCTCGTCAAGCGGCCTTGGACATCGGCTACGACGATCTGGAGAAGGGAATGGACGCCAACACCTGCGATGTGCACGTGCACATCACCACCCAATCCAGGGACATCGCCCGCGGAGTTGACCAGAAAGAGTTGGAGCAAGGTGCTGGCGACCAAGGGTTGATGTTCGGGTTCGCCTGTGATGAGAGTGAACGATTCCCCGACTTGCAGGGGTCGTACATGCCACTGTCCGCACTGCTCTCTCTGAGGCTCACAAGCCGGTTGAGCAAGGTCAGGGAGGATGGAACATTGCCGTGGGTGCGACCAGACGGTAAGAGCCAGGTCACAGTTAGGTACACAGAGCCTGGTAAGGTTGAGGGAATCGAGAAAGTGGTAATCGCTACATCACACGAAGACATGGTCGATGGGCCAGGTCATGACCACATCAGCAGCGTGGATGAGGAAGCGGCGTTCATCAGGGAGAATGTGATTGAGCACGTAATCCGACCTGTCATCCCTGAGGACCTGTTGCCGGATGATCCCGACAACATCATCGTCAACGGCACCGGTCGCTTCGTCATCGGTGGGCCGCATGGAGACGCAGGAGTGACCGGTCGCAAGATCATCGTCGACACCTACGGGGGCATGGGTCGCCATGGTGGGGGCGCGTTCAGCAGCAAGGATCCGAGCAAGGTCGACCGCTCAGCCGCATATGCTGCTCGCTGGGCTGCCAAGCACGTCGTCGCCTCCGGACTCGCCACCCGCTGCGAGATTCAACTCGCCTACGCCATCGGTGTCGCCGAGCCGATGAGCGTGTTCCTCTCCTGCAAGCGGACGGGAATAATCCCAGACGAGGAGATTCAGAGCAGAATCTCACAGGTGTTCGACTTCCGTCCAGGGGCAATCATCCGTGATCTTGAACTCAAGAAGCCCATCTACTCCGAGACTGCCAGTGGTGGCCACTTCGGCCGTGAACCGACGGATGAGGGGCACTTCTCGTGGGAGCGGCTGGATGAAAGCCGTCTCAGGCAATTGAACCCTGACTTCGAGGCCTGACCCGCTCAGGTTAATGAGCCGTCGACCACCGAAAAGGCATGGGCATAGCCATGCAAGGTCCCATCCTCCGCTCTCCCTCTATGGCGCTGCTGCTGTTCACTGCAGTGCTGCTTCCGCTGGTTTCGGTCGTCTCCGCCGACTCTGACATCGGTATGGAACTGTCGTCACAGCACGAGATCGTCATGCCCGGGCAAGCGGTGAATGTGACGCTGACGCTGACGAATGATGACCAATGGTCCACCCATGAATACAATCTCACGCTCAACACCTCCACCCTCTCCGGTGACTGGAATGTCTCGCTCGCTGACATCGCTCTGGGTCCAGTGTATCCTACGTTGTCTGACACGACGACGATAGTGATCGATCTCGATGTCGCCGCACCTGTCGGCGCCAACGGTCAGGCGGTCATCACAGCGACACGCGTCGATGATGCGAACTTCTCCAATTCCGTTACCCTGTTCTTGTCGGTTGCTCCGCGCTACCTTCCCGAGTTGGATGTCGGGGCGGTGGGCGATCGCGGCTTGGTCGCGGTCGGTCCGAACGAGACCGTCGAGGTCGATGTGCCGGTGCGCAACGCCGGGAACGTGAACGACACCTTCCTGCTGCAGGTAGATGAGGCGCTCGACCTGACTGATTTCTGGGCAGCGTGGAACAGCACGCAGAACTCGAGCAACGGCACGGGCGGGAACGGTTCCAACGGTTCGAACGGTTCGAATGGGACAGGGAACCAATCGTGCGGCAACTGTTCGGGCGGCGGCAACGGAACCGGGAATGGCACCGGTAACGGGACATCCATGCGCGGACCGATGGGAGGTCGGGCGCTGCCAATCGATTGGGAGGTGAGATGGCTCGACCCGGTGGTGACAGACATCGCTCCAGGTGAGATACGCAATCACACCCTGCGCATCACCTTGCCAGAGGATGCTTCGCCGGAATACCGCGGCGTAGCCCTGTTCGCCGGTTCGGTTGGCGGCAATTACAGCATCCAGACGGTGATCGTCATCGAGGTGACGACGGTCAGTGATGTCACAGCTCAACTTGTACACGACGCCAATCGCACCTTCCTGCCCGGAATCACGGAAGGGGTCGAGATCGTGGTCACCAACAATGGCAACGACGCCACCACTCTCGTCTATTCCGTCACCTCCGATTCCAGTTGTGCTGCTGCGCTCGCCGATGCGGTAGGTTCCGAGTTGCAGCCGCTGGCGAGCGAGACGATCTCGCTGAACATCACGCCGGATGCGAGCGAGCACTGGAACGGTACTTGCTTGGTCACGCTGACCTCGGAGGAAGCGAACACCGGCGTTGAGCATGTCGTGGGCTTCACCTTCGTGTTGGGTGTCGACTGGGGGTGGGAGTTGACTGCGCCAGCCAGCGCCACCGATGTCGCCCCAGGATATACTGCGACAATGCAGGTCGGTGTGCGTAATGTTGGTACCGAACTCGACGAAGTTCGCTTCGAGTTCAGCGGCCCGGCAGGTGTGAGCGCCACCGGTCCACCCGGTTGGATGTCCGTTGATCGAGGCCTGTCAGATGTCATCTCAGTGCAGGTTTCTGTGGACAGCGAGACGATGCTCTCTGGTGAACACAACCTGTCAGTCACCTGCTATGGAAAGCATGGTGGGGAGCAGGCACTGCTTGCCGTGCTGTTGGATATTGAGCCGAGGCGGGAGCTCTCGGTCGATGGTCCACAAGGAGGAAATGTGGAGGTGACCGCCGGGGATGACACCGACTTCAGCTTGATGCTCACCAACCGGGGGACCCAGAATCTCACTGTCGACCTCTACTGGTCCGGCCTGCCCTCGAGCCTGACGATTTCCAATGAGAGCAATCTGCCTACGCTGGTGAATGTCTCGGAGACGCTCTCCGTCCCGTTGGAACTGAGCGCGTCAGTCTCGGCCTCTGCGGGGACGTACACCGCAGAGTTCACCTTGAGCGATGCCTCTGATGGCTCGACCTTGGCGACCATCTCGCTGCAGGTGGAGGTGCAACACGCCCCCGCGGTCCGATTGCTGGCGGCCGGGGACACCTTCGCGGTCGGCAGCCAGGGGGGCAGTTCGATGGACTTCGTCGTGGTGAACGACGGCAATGAACTGGACTCGTTCTCGTTCGGGCTGTCACCGTCGAGTGACGGTTTCGAGGTGCAGATCGAACCGTTGCTACTCGAACTCGGCGCAGGCGAGCAAGGAACTGTGACCTTGACGATGCGACGTACCACCGCGACCGGTGACACCGCTCTCTCGCTCGTAGCGACTTCATCCAACGATAACTCGGTGAGTGCTTCGCACGACTTCACGGTCGTGGAGGTGGAGATGGGATTGGCGGTCGGCCTGACCACCAGCATCTCGACCGCACAGGTCGGAGAAGCGGTGCCCGCGACGATGTGGCTCACGAACACAGGCAATTCCAACATGACGGTGAGCCTGTCCGTCTCAGGAATCGAATGTCCGAACATGCCCGCGACGAAGGAACTCGCACCATCTGCGAACGCGGTTCCAGTCCAGCTGTCATGCAACGTGCGGGCGAACACGCCCGCGGGCGTCACCAACTTCTCTGTCTCGGCAACCTCGCTGCAGGACAGCACCTTGAGTGAGTCGGATTGGGTGAACATCACCGTACCGGCCGACCGAGTGAATGGGCAACCAAGGCTCTATGTGAATGTCAGTGGAACTGATGACAACATCCTCCCATGGGGGGGGAGTCTCGGGCTGACGATTCAACTCACCAACGCCGGCAACGAACTCCTCTCGGGCATTCTCTCTCTCCAGGGGGAGGGATCGGGAGACTTCAGCCCGTCGTGGACGGCGGCGGGCGGCTCGAACAACCCGGCATACGTCATCGGACCCGGCCAAGAGCTCACCTACACGCTGATGCTGACATCGATGATGACCGAGAGCGGCGGTGATCTCGAACTACGCGTGCAGGCGGCCGGGGCTGGCCATAGTGTGCGCAGTGATGCCTTCAACGTGAAATCCCAGTCAGAGCCGATGCCACCCTCTGGAATCGATCTGGGGATAATCACGCTAGACAACCAGATGTCAATCTCGCTGCTCGCCACGGGATGGCTGCTGCTGTTCCTGGCGGTCGCCATCTGGCGGGTGAGCCGGCGCAAGGATGAGCCGGATATTCCACCGCTGGATTCGTTGCCGCTCGGTGACGACCTGCCGCTTCCGCCCCCGGTTGGTGCCGAGCCGGTCTCGTCAGACGTTCCGGCTCCGGTCACAGCGGATTCCGACGAGGCCGAGATGGTCGACGGCAAGGTGACCTGTCCCAGCTGTGATGCCACGCTGAAGATGCCGGCGAGCAAGGAGCCGCCGTTCCGCTTCAAGTGTCCAAAGTGCAGCGAGAAGGTCCGCGTGGTGTAGACTCAGTCGAGCGCGGGAAGGTTCACTGCGAACAACAGGAAGGCGGTATGCCCCATCGGGTTGTTTCCGGGCCTGACCCCACCTTTCGATGCGCGTGTCCACGCTCTGTCGATGAGTTCGCCCGCCCATTCCACGGTGAGCCCTGATTCATCGCATGCTTCCCACGCCTGTTCGAGTTGTGTCGAGACCGGGCAGTAGCAGGCGAGCCGGCCTCCTGTGCGCAATCGTGTGGCGAGGTTGGGGATGGTGTGCCATGGCTCGGGGACGTCGATGACCACCGCGTCGAAGTCGCTGTCGAACTGGTCGAGTTCTGCGCTGCAGTTGTTCGCATCGGCCTCGATGATGTGCAGGTCGGGAAAGGAATCCCAGGCGGCCTTGGCGCGCTCGAGGTTCTCCACTCCCACCTTGGCGTGCTCCGGCCTGTTTTCGATCGAGATGAGTTGCCCTCCACTCCCGATGGCCCTCGCAAGGTGCAATGCCATGCCCGCTGATCCGAGTCCGGCCTCGATGACACGCGACCCCGGACCGAGGCTGAGGGAGTTGACGATGAAGCCGGCATCCTTGGGGGTGATGATCTGCGCTCGGCGGCTCATTCCAGTCCTGATCTCGGCAAGACCCGGTTCGAGGACTGCGAAGCGCTTCTGTCCAACTTCGATAACCTGTCCGATCTCGACCTCCGCGAGCAGTCTCTGAGGGTTGATGCGACCTATTCCGCGCACCTTCAACTCCCGGTCCTCGATGGTGAGCACCCAGGTCCGTCCATCCGCACCGCGCAACGCGACGACATCCCCCGTTTCCATCGGCTCCCCAGCAGATGCGGGCCGGCCAATGCGGTTGAGTATTTCCCGTGCCCTCACGCGAGCGTCACCCGCGCGGAGGGGGTCTACGACCCCCTCCATAGTTGAGTTCCGTCAAGGGCAGTTTAATGAGCGTTGGAACGCAGGAACCTGTGCTGGAGCACGCGCGGATGGGTTCAGACGAGTCTCCCGAGGTCCCTGAAGAAGAGGACTGGGACACATACTCAGACTTCTCAGGTATGGCCGACCGGGAGGCTGAGGAGAAGATCGAGAACTCGTCGGTGGAAGAGTGGATTGAGAATCTCGAATTCGAGTCCACGGCGGAAGTTCCGATTCCCGACAATCTGGTCAACCAGGTGATTGGTCAGGAGGATGCGGCCATCGTCATTCGCAAGGCTTCTGAGCAACGTCGTCACATGATGATGATTGGCGACCCGGGCACTGGCAAGTCGATGCTCGCGAGGGCGATGACCGAGCTGATTCCACGTGACGTGCTCGAAGACACGCTCTGCTATCCCAATGACGACGATGAGAACGAGCCTCGGGTGAGGACGGTCCCTGCTGGACGGGGTGACAAGATCATCAGTGACAGGCGGGCGCA
>CALCOR010000365.1 GCA_937897085.1 uncultured euryarchaeote
TACTTGGCTCCGATGATGAAGCCGATATCGAGCGAGATGGCGGCGACGATGATGTTCAACTCGAAGAACTGCTCGGCGATCGCCAGCAGAATCGCCGCCGCTGTCATTCCGAGTACGCCCCCGAACACGACGTGCGCGTGCTTCGTGAGAGTGGACCCGCAGCCACCGGCCAATCCCCCGACCAGCAGACCCGCCCACAGCGATTGGTCCTGACTCATGTTCAGGAACGCCTCGCAGATCACCGCGGTGGTGATGGCGAAGGGGACGAAGAAGGCGAGTCCGACCAGAATCGGGGTGAGACGGGAGCCGAACAGGGTGAGCGCGATCCCGAAGATGACGAGCAGGAAACCGACGATAGGACCCAAAGTACCGACGAGATCGACCATCTCCTCCTCCCACGCCATGGCGCGGCGACGGGGAGATGCACCTTGACCATTTCAGGTGCCTCACATGTGCGTGCGCACCGCTCGGTACGAGCGGTGGTCTGATTTGGTGTCAGGGCCTCGGGTCGGTCATGGTGAGCGGGGCCGACGGCGCATCCGAAGGGGCGGATGCGAGCGGCAGCGGCGATGTCTCAAGCCTCGGCTCACCGCTACGAGTCGTGACCGCAGCCTCGCTGTTCGACGGTCACGACGCGGCGATTAACGTGATGCGACGCCTCATCCAGGCGGCCGGTGCGGAGGTCATCCATCTCGGGCACGACAGGTCGGCCAAGGACGTGGTGGATGCGATCATCCAGGAGGATGCGCATGCGGTGGCGCTGTCCAGTTACCAGGGCGGCCACATGGAGTACTTCAGCTACATCCGCTCGCTGCTCGAGCAGGCGGGCAGGGAGCACGTTCGCATCTTCGGCGGAGGTGGGGGGACCATCACGCCGGTGGAAATCCGCGACCTGCACGCAACCGGCATCACCCGCATCTACTCCCCAGACGACGGGCGCAGCATGGGACTCGTCGGCATGATCGACGACCTCATCGAGCGTACGCAGGGCCTCGACCTGCTCACAGAGGACCATATGGCCGAACTCGATGGACCGATCAGTGCGTCTGACCACGGCCAGGTCGCCCGGCTGATCACCCTCGCTGAGAACTCAGGTGACGAGGGCAGCATCGGGAATGATGCCTTCCGCGAGGCATTGGAGAGATGTCGCAGTCAGCCACTGGAGGAGAAGGCCCCGGTCATCGGAATCACCGGGACCGGGGGCTCGGGCAAATCCTCGCTGCTCGACGAGATCATGCTGCGCATCATCCGCGACGAGCCGGAACTCACGATCGCATTCCTGTGCACCGACCCGACCCGCAAGCGAACAGGTGGGGCACTGCTCGGCGATCGCATCCGCATGAACGCGCTCTCGAACTCTAACTTCTACATGCGCAGCCTCGCCAGCCGCGGCTCAGGCAGGGAGGTGAGTGACAGTCTCGAGGAGGCGATCGAAGTCTGCCAGGCGGTCGGCTTCGACCTCATCTTCGCCGAGACGAGCGGCATCGGCCAAGCGGACGACGCCATCACCAAGCATGTGGATACCACGCTCTACGTGATGACCGCCGAATACGGTGCCCACACTCAGCTCGAGAAAATCGAGATGCTCGACGTCGCGGACATCGTGGTCATCAACAAGTTCGAGCGCCGTGGTGCTGAGGATGCCCTACGGGCGGTCAGGAAGCAAGTTCGTCGCAACCGCAACCTGTTCGACATCCCCGACGAGGAACTGCCTGTATGCGCCACCATCGCCAGCCAGTTCTCCGACCCCGGCGTCGACGACCTCTGGCACCGTCTGGCGCAAGCGATCATTCTGGCTGACGGGCGTTCACCCACGGCTCGACTCCCTGAGATGCCGCCCTCGGGAATGCCGGAGCCTCGGCACATCATCCCCCCAGAGAGAGTGCACTACCTCGCAGAGGTCGCAGCCTCGGTGCGCGACTACCACGGCAGAACGTATGGTGAGGTGCAGAAGGCGAGATTGGCGCAGCAGTTGGCTGAAGCAGCCAACCATCTGGA
>CALCOR010000366.1 GCA_937897085.1 uncultured euryarchaeote
AGACCACCACAGGCGTACACCGCCTACGCGCTATGGCAGAAGCCGGAGAACTTCGCTACCCGGTCATCGCCGTCAACGACGCCGTCACAAAGTGGGACTTCGACAACGTCCACGGGACGGGCCAGAGCACTCTCGACGGCATTCTCAGGGCGACCTCCATTCTGCTGGCAGGAAAGACGTTCGTCATCGCCGGATATGGGCACTGTGGCAGGGGACTGGCCAACAGAGCGCGAGGAATGGGGTCGAAGGTCATCATCACCGAGGTGGATGAGTTGGCTGCACTCAAGGCGCACATGGATGGATTCCCTGTCATGACGATGGACGAAGCGGCACCTCAGGGCGACCTGTTCTGCACGGCGACTGGCATGAAGGACGTGCTGGTAGAGCGACATTTCGCGTCAATGAAGGACGGTGCAGTCGTCTGCAACACCGGCCACTACGACTGTGAGATCAACATCCCTGAACTAGAGGCCCTGGCCGTCTCAGAGAGAGAGATTCGCAGCAACAACGACGAGTTCACCCTCGCTGACGGGCGCCACATCTTCCTCCTCGCCCGCGGAAGGCTCGTCAACCTCGCCGCTGCCGAAGGCCATCCATCCGAAGTGATGGACATGTCATTCGCCAACCAGTTCCTGAGTCTCTGTCGACTCGCCCGTGAGGGTGCATCCTACGACAACGCAGTCTACGACATCACGCGCGAGCAGGACAGTGAACTGGCAGCGCTCAAACTCGCCGCCGAAGGACTCGACATCGATGAACTGACCGAGGAGCAGAAGGCGTACCACGCTGACTACTCAGCCGGAACCTGAAGCGCCGCTCACTCCTCTTCGGAGAGGATCAGGTCGACGGTACTCAGGTCTCCCACATTCGGGCGCCACTTGTCAGGCAGTTTCTCGTCCGCGTCGATGATGCGCTGCAAGCGGGTCTGCCAGGCGGGTGAACGAAGATTCAGGAGCGCCTTGTAGAGTTTCATTCCTCGCCAGCCATCGGGTATGCACACCATGCCCGAGGTGACTTCGACATCCATCGCCCGCACCATGTTGTAGGCGGGCTTGTTCAGTTTCAACGTAATCCATTTCGAGGCTCGTACGCAGAACAGGACGGTGAGCAGAACGAGCATGAACCCCATCAGCATCGGCCAGATGATGCTCCCCCCGAAATTGATGCTGTTCCAGTAGGTGACCTCGAGGAGCACGAGCGGCCCGGCGATGAGCAGGAACTGCGTCGACTCCTGTGCTGGCTTACGGTTGCGTGACCACTCAACCTCCTTCCATCCCTGATGATCCGCATCCCACGGCTGGAAGATGTCCTTCTTCTCCCGCAATGCCGCCTTCTTGACAATCGAGTGCAGCCGAGCCGCGCGCCGCAGTTGTGAATGCATCATCGACTCCATCCCCTCCGCCCACAGTTGTGCAAGCCGATCTGCGGCGTCGCTGTAGAGTCCCATATCGGCGAGGATGGCCACCTGTTCAATCAGCGGTTCAGGGTCTGAGGGGGAGGCCTCTCTGCGCTGCTGCCACCAGGTGAGCGCTTCCTCCAGCATGCCGAGGTCCTCTACGAGGACCTGCCCACCTCGCCACCAGGCGTCGCGGTGGTCGATGTCGAGTTCGATGACCTGCTTGCAGGCGCGCAGGCAACGTGACGCCTGCACCAGAGTTGGAGCGCCCTGAGCAGGGAGTTCGAGTTTGGCGAGCGCCCACCATGCGTCCACGTGGGTATCGTCGAGTTTCAGGATCCTCTTGGCCAGGCGCAGCTGCTCGTCGCGGTCGTCGCTGTCCTCTGCATCGATCAGGTCGAGCCAGAGGTCCTCAGGGTCGGGGGCCGCCATGACCTCGCCACAGGCTTCTGGTTCTCAATCATGTGGGCGTGCATCCATCGTTCACAGGCACGTCAACGGCGCCGCTTGAACGGGTTTCCGGGGTTCTTGCGCTTGTGCGCGTGGCCAGCGCTCTTGCCTCGTCGCGGGCCACGCTGTCCCTTGTTCCGGTCTCGTTGTCCTTTGTTCTGGCCCTGCTGCCCCTTTCGCTGATGATGAGCGCCTCGCTGCCCGCGTCCGGCTGTATTTCCACGGTCTCCGCCTTGGCCTCTTCGATCTCCACCTTGGCCTCTGCGATCTCCGCCTTGGCTTCTGCGATCTCCGCCTTGGCCTCTTCGATTTCCGCCTTGGCCTCTGCGATCCCCGCCTTGGCCTCTGCGATCTCCGCTTTGGCCTCCACGATATCCACCTTGGCCTCTGCGATCTCCGCC
>CALCOR010000367.1 GCA_937897085.1 uncultured euryarchaeote
AAGAGCAGGCCGCCACCCTCGATGCTCTCTCTGATGAGTCCTCTGCGGCTATTGGAAGGGTTCTGCCGCGCATCTCTCGAGCCATTCTCGCTGTCACCGGCGCGGTGGACTTCAACGTCCTGCAAAACAACGGCGAGGCCGCCTTCCAGTCAGTGTTCCACGTCCACTTCCACATCATACCAAAACCCGAGGACGGCAGCGGTCTCGCTTGGCCATTCAAGAGCACAGAACTAGATCCCGACGAAGGAGCCCGCTTGGCTGAGCAGATACGCAACCTTCTGGAATAGCATCCGGTGCTTTCTCAACCACGAACCCCTTGGATATCCTGTGACGGATTCCGAGGACGCGCCCGATATCCTCCCCGGGCTGTCTGCCAGTGCGACAAGAATCGACACCAAAAAACTCGAGGGGGTTCCTTGGGACCACAGTGGAGAGCACCCCGGAAGTCCGCTGTTCTGGAGAATCATATCCCGTGCATTGAACATCGCTTGGACATACATCTTTCGAAACATCGAGGCCGACCCCCACCCTGAGGTCGAAGGAGGAGTGGTCTCGACTTCGACTCACATCAATGGTCTGGTAGATCCTCTGGCACTAATCACCACCCAGGAACGACGCATCATCACCATCGGGCGACACGATCTCATGACCATGCCAGTCATCGGGTGGATTACACGCAGAATGGGCTCTCAGCCAGTCATCAGGAAGGCTGAACTGAGCAGAGGTGTCGGTGATGCGGATTTTGCCAAGATGATCAACCAGCGCAGCATGCTGACGATGTCCCATTGCGTCGCCTCCGGTCACGCAGCCATAGTGATGCCAGAGGGCAAATCGCATCAGGACTCCAGATTGCACGCACTTAGGACCGGCCCACTCCGGTTCACTCTCAACGCAGCCTGCATAGCTCACCAGAAAGACCTCCCAGCTCCGGTGATCCAACCAGTTGGTCTACACTTCAGGTGCCATCACTGGTTCCGCACCGATGTCTACATCGAGTTCGCCAACCCGATTCGCATCCCACTCTTGCCAGACGAGGACCACAGGAAGAGGCTGATCAACGGTGAGTGGGTCGAACCTCCTGCTGAGGTAGTCATCCCCTTACGGGACAGACTGTACAACGAACTCTCCATTCTCACTCCGGATGCACCCGACTGGGAGACTTACAGGGCGTGGCACCTGCTGGGCCACCTACGAGCAAATTCTTCCGGAACCCCCCTCAGAACTCTGAAGGATGAGGTCCTTGCAGCCCGCTTCGTCA
>CALCOR010000368.1 GCA_937897085.1 uncultured euryarchaeote
CATCGGACACCGTGATGACCGTCTCCAGATGGTCGCGCAGAATCGGCCAGGTCAACTCTCCAAGGCTGGTGAGCAGACCGTCGCAGATGGTATCCGGACCTGTTTGTGGGATAATGTGGCCCGCCGCCAACGAGCAAGCCGCGTCGTCGGCACCCTCGGGTTCGGCGGCGAACATGCGCACGTCTGGCAGCAATGCTCGTCCACTGATGCAAGAGCCGGCCAGCAGTCCACCGCCACCCACAGGGGCGACGATGGCATCTAACTCGACGACCTCTTCAACCAGTTCTAGGGTGGCGGTCGCTTGTCCAGCAATCACCTTGGCATTGTCATATGGATGCACCATCACTGCACCCGTGCGCTCGATGACCTCTGCCACTGTAGACTCACGAGCAGCGAGTGTGGACTCGCACATGATCACCTCAGCGCCATGGCCCAGCACCGCTTCCCGCTTGATGGCGGCTGCGTTCTCGGGCATCACCACCCACGCACGGATACCTCGTTCCTTGGCCGCCAGAGCCACCGCCTGCGCATGGTTTCCACTGCTGTGGGTGCACACCCCCCGCACAGCCTCCTCCTCGGAGAGGGAGGAGATGGCGTTCCATGCGCCGCGGAACTTGAACGCCCCGACACGCTGCATGTGCTCGCATTTCAGGAACAGGCTGCAACCCGCGGCCTCGTCGAGCGTGGGTGAGGTCAGCACAGGGGTGCGCAGTGCCATCCCAGCCAAGCGGCCTGCAGCCTCCTGCACGTCGCCGAACACCACAACGTATCCAGACATGGCTCCCGCCCCCGCTCCCCTAGTTCGCACTTGACCCCAGCGGTGAGTCGGTTCACAGCTGTTGTTCGGCTGGCTCAGCAGCAAGTTCGGCGGGGGATGGGGCATCATCCTTCATCATCATCAGCAAGGAGTCATGGTAGCGGTCCATTGTTGCCAGGTTGGTGTAGAGGGCGTTGCGGATCATGTTCCCGTTCAACTCCACATCCTCGAGATCCAGTGCCGTGCGGAAGCTGGTCTCGCCGTCCCGCATGTCCATCTCGAACGACCCGTAGACGGTCCGGTAGTTGATGCGGTTGAGGAATTCACACATCTCGCTCCTGCGGTGTTCAGGAGTTGTCAGCCCCTCGATGTGGCTGTAGAAGATTGCCTGGTGGGTGTCTTCCCTGACGACGACCACGAGAGTCCAGATGCCATTGTCGCCTTCGACGAGCGTTCGCAGCACATCCCGCTCCTCGACCCGCTCGATGGGAAAGCCTTCTTCCTCGAGGAAGTCGCAGATCTGTTCGAGAATCACCACTTGTTCTCACACTACCTTGCGCACACACATACCCGCTCACGCGCGTCTCGCCCACGGGGGCTGGATATAATGCATATGGGGATGGAATGCTCGTAATATCATCCTCTTGAACGATTTTCGCTGTGCTGAGTGAATGTACGTTCATTTTCTCGGGCATCTCTACAAACAGTCCAACCCACTATGAATACATTCATGACGATACAGAGATTCAAATCGTTGATATAGTTCCAAGGGTACGGTATGTATAGTGTGGATCTGTAATGTATTGGTGTGGAGAACGGCTTACGAGGCCAAAATTTACCATCTTTCCCCAGTGGGACACTCTCACCGTAGGTGAGAGAGTGTCCCACGGGGAGGAGCAGTACATGACAGCACCAATAAGGACATGAAGTATTCATGATGCAGGGAATCAAATGGTTGAAATACTATCACATTCTTATAGAAACTCTGGTGGCCTGGAAAGCCCCAACCG
>CALCOR010000369.1 GCA_937897085.1 uncultured euryarchaeote
CGGTGTTCTGTTCGGAGTGCAACTGCGTCAAGCGACCCGCTTGATCATGCTCGGCCGTCCCGACGACCGCTTCGGAGACAAAGGAGCGAGGTTCAAGGAATTCCTCACCGGCTGGCTGGGGCAGAAGAAGGTGCTCGAGGACCGCTTCATCGGCACGCTGCACGCCATGATCTTCTGGGGATTCCTCTGCCTTGCCACAGACATGTTCGACCTCGCCACCGGAGGCCGATTCGAACCACTGCTAGCCGGCATCAACCAAGGTCTCGCTGATCTGTGGAACCTGCTCGTCGACTTCGGCTACGCCCTCGCACTGCTCGGAACTCTCGGCGCGCTCTACCGGAGGGTGGTGGTCCGCCCGGAGAAACTGAAGCATGAATCGCAGACCGAGGGTATTCTGATTCTGTGCGCCATCATCGGCATCTGCTCGACCGCCTTCATCGTGGAGGCGCACGCGGGCGCAGGGAAGTGGGAACCAATCGGAGCCTACGTCGCCGGGCTGATGTCAAGCATGTCTGCGACCACCCAGGCGGGCGTCGCCGCTAGCAGTTACTGGCTGCACATGATGCTCATCGCCGGCTTCCTGGTGTCCATTCCCTTCAGCAAGCACATGCATCTCGTGATGGCTCTCCCAGCGGTGCTCACCTACGATCGGGACGCGACCGGACGGATGCGCCCACTCGCTATCGGGGATGACGGAAGGGCTGTCCCGCTGGACGACCTCGACATCGAGGAGTTCGGAGTGAGTTCCTACTCCCAGTTCACCTGGCGTCAGCTCATAGACGGCTGGACGTGCACCACCTGCGCCCGCTGTCAGGATGTCTGCCCGGCCTACGAATCGGGTAAGGGGCTCAACCCGATGCAAATCATCCACGACGTGCGTGACTACGCCAACGAGCACGCCCCCATCCTGCTGGCGGGCGGAACCCCCGAGGAGAGCATCATCGACCGCTTCACCCCCGAAGCGATCTGGGCGTGCACCACCTGTAACGCGTGCGTGGACGCCTGCCCGGTGTACATCGAGCACGTCCCCAAACTCACCGACGCCAGGCGCCACCTGGTGATGGAGGCGATGGAGTATCCCGAGCAGCTGAACGTGGCGATGGGCAACCTCGAGAACTCCTCCAACCCGTACGGATTCGGCGCCCACGAGCGCGGCGACTGGGCGGCTGACCTCGGAGTCAAGATCAACGAGCCTGCGGAGTACATCTACTTCGTCGGCTGTGCGGCTTCATTCGACGAGCGCAACCAGAAGGTGGCGCGGGCGACCATCTCCCTGCTTCAGGAGGCGGGGCTGGACGTGGGAATCCTCGGCATGTCGGAGGGGTGTTCGGGAGATCCGGCGCGGCGGATGGGCAACGAATACCTGTTCCAGATGCTGGCGGAGAGCAACATGGCGACCTTTCAGGAACTCGGCGTCAAGCGCATCATCGCTTCATGCCCACACTGCTTCCACACTCTGGGCAAGGAATATGCTGACTATGGGGGGGACGAACTCGAAGTGCTGCACCACTCGGAGATCATCGCCAAACTACAGGAAGAAGGGAAACTACCGGACATGGAGAAGAACGGCAAAAACGGCCGCAAGGTCACCTTCCACGACCCCTGCTACCTCGGCCGCATCGGCGGGGTTACCGAGGCTCCGAGAAATGTCATCGGTGGGGTGGATGTCGAGCCGGAACGACACGGGAAGGACTCATTCTGCTGCGGTGCTGGCGGCGCGCAGATGTGGATGGAGGAGGACCCCGACAAGCGGGTCAACGAGATACGCGCACGCGAACTTGCTGAAACCGGCTGCGACACCGTCGCCGTGGGCTGCCCGTTCTGCTCGATTATGGTCAACGACGGTCTGAACTCGGTCGGCGCCGAGATGGACGTGATGGATGTCGCAGAACTCCTCTGGGAGCAGATGCAGACGCAACTCGCCGAAGCAGAGAAACTCGAGGAAGTCGCCGTTTCTGGTGGCGAGGAATGATTCACTCAGCGTCCTGCTGCTTGCGGACGTGGATGAACGACTTGACGCAGATGCCTGTGTAGACGCCACCGACAATGAGCAGGATGGCGTGTGAAGCGAGCGCAAGATTGCTGGCATCGCCGCCGAACATCGTGAAGATACGCGCACCACCAAGGGCAGCGAGAAGGCCGAAGGTGACGGCGATATGCATGAACAGCTTGCGCTTCTCAGGCATCTTGTCACTGAGCATTCCCATGAGCAGGATCGGTACACCCATGAACGCGGGAATCATCGCGGTGATGCTCTCCATCCCGCTGTAGACGTAGGCGAACACTCCCCAGGCGGTCAGGATTCCACCGGCGATCTTCGATATCTTGGGCACGCTCATGTTGCAGCACTGGAACTCTTCCATGGTGTTCCCTCGTACACAACACCTCCGTCAACCTTGCTGTCATCTCTTCTGCTGACAATGATTCAATAGGCACGGTGCTGGCGACGCTGCTCAGGTGAGC
>CALCOR010000370.1 GCA_937897085.1 uncultured euryarchaeote
AGAGGCGGGTCGGCTCCCGTATCCTCTCGCGATTGACGGGCTTGGCGACAGGCCAGAAAGTGGACGATCCGCAGTGTGGCTACACCGCGGTCCGTCTCAGTGCCGTACGGCACTGGGAGTGGGTTCATCAGTGGTCGGGATATGGATATCCGAACTGGTGGCTGCTTAAGTTGGCGGAGCGTTCGATACCGTTCAAAGAGGTCCCAGTGCGCTCTGTCTATAGAAATGAGGAGTCGGGAATCAGGGTGCGCAGGTTCCTGCCGAAGATCTCAGTGCTGCTGTTCGCCGGACTGTGGCGCCGCGGCATCGGCTGGTACCTCCTACGCCGCAAGGACGGGCGAGGCAACAAGGCCAGCCTGGCCACGAGTTCTGCCATCTCCTGCAGTTGGTTCGGTTCATGGGTCGCGCTTGCCGGTATCCCGCTAGTCGCCACTGCCAGCATCTTCGCCGCCATCGCAGCGGTCGCCGTCGCCATCACTGGCTTCTCGATCGCCCGCATCCTCGACAAGACCGAGGTTCAGCGTCGTCTCAATCCCAACTAGATGGGCCCGCCCAGATTTGAACTGGGGTCTGAAGCTCCCAAAGCTCCGAGCATAGGCCAAGCTAACCCACGGGCCCGATGAGCCGGTGGTGCGGCGCTCCTGTCATCAACGTTCGCTAATGCAGCGGCCGCCAGCGGCCCTCCCCAAGGTCGAGCAGAAGGCCCGCCGCCGCTAATGTCTCACACATCTGGGCGGCATCTGGTTCTTCGATGCCCAATCTGTCGAGTTCGTCCTGAACATCTCTCTCCTCGATGACATCGTCGTCCGCGCCGAGCCTTGTGAGAATCTCGAGCATGTTATCTGAGGTCAACACAGGCGGCTCGTTGGGTTCGGAGGGCGAGTCCGCAGCATCGGCCAGCACTCGCTGTTCCAGTTGCCCCCTCAATCCTTCAGGCAGGTTTGCCAACGCCACCCTGATTTGCAGTTCCTCGATCTCGCCCACCCTTTCGACGATGCGGTGCTCCGCCCCGCTGCCGCAATGCGGACAGGTGCTGCCCGTCGCGCGCGAGATGCGACCGAAGCAGATGTCACAGTCTGCGCAGCGCAGGACGAAGTGAGTTGAGGCTGGCTTGTCACCGGACTCATTCATTCGCCAGCCCTCGAGTAGCCTCACATGTCGAAGCTGACATCATCCCTCTTCCGCTGCGTCCGCCTGAGCGCTCCGCCCTTCGCTTCACCCGCGCTGCGGGTCACCCCCCGTACCCGCCCTGTAGCACCTGTTGACTGAAACCCGAGACTGTCAGGCAGAATCAATGCGGCGATTGCGCATCCATGGTGATCTTCCGCCACGGTCACCTCGTCCACCGCCAACTCGTGCGATGTCACCTCCAGGTCCCGACTCGCCAGCTTGCGCTTGAGCGTCAGACGCAACAGCGACTCCGTCTCCTCGTAGGACGTGTCGGTGGACACGGTAGCCACGATACCGCATTCATCACCTTCAGGTGTAACCGCCAGCGCCCATGCGGCTCCGGCAGATGCCGCGCCGCCATCCTCTGCGGTGGCAACAGCCAGATGGCATTCCACTAGCGACCCCATGGGGAGCGATTCAGGTGGCGTGGGGGAGAATCCGATGGGGAGCATGGCACCCTCGACGCGGATGAGGCGGGAGTCCCCCAATCCAAGTTCAACGAGGCACTGGTCGAACGCATCTTCGGCTGTGGCGCCCCAAGATGACACGGATGTCATCAGCCATCCCGAACATGATCCGCTCGGACCGCGCGGTCCGCTGTCAATGGAGAACTCGGCCATGGCGAACCCCAAATGGGCGGGGTTCATAGAGGGGACGGAGGAGTCCGCATACCAATGGACTCACGCAGGCTCGTACCATTGCTGGTGGGAGGTGTGCTGGCAGTCATCGCCGCCGCGCTGCTCGCAATCGATGCTGGGGGTGCGTCCATCGAGGCGTGGGCTGTGCTGTTCGGTTACGGCCTTCTGGCTCTGATCGTTGCCCAATTGCCCTCTCAGTCAGGTGCGACTGACTCATCTCGCGCGTCAACTATTGGAGCAGGAGGTAGCGCCGCCGACTCACGGGAGCATGAGAACGCTGCTCACGGCCGCGACCAGCTTCCGGACCCGCACGAAGCCGGATTCGACGCGCCGCTGACATGAGGCGATGACTTCGCCTGTTGCGAATCAGTGTGTTTTGAGGAACTCTCAGGAAAGACGTATCGTTTCGAGATTTTGTGGGGCGGTGCAGCGAACCCTGAACGTTTCGCGGATTGCTTTGCTGAACTCCGCGCAGATTCGCGCATCACCGTGGTGACAGATGACCAGTCGCGGTTTGGGATTCATCTGACTGACGTAATCCATCAGTTGACGACGGTCGGAGTGACCGCTGAATCCATCGATGATCACCATGTCACAGTTCATCTCGACCATCGTTGTGGTCCCGCTGTCACTGAGCGGAACCGACGCTGAACCAGCCTGCAGCTTGCGTCCCAGCGTCCCTTCAGCCTGATAGCCTACGAAACAGAGTGTGTTCAACGGTTCTGGCGCCCAGTGCTTGAGATACTCCACGATCGGACCGCCGGTCATCATCCCGCTGGTCGCAAGCACGATGCACGAGCCGGGGTCGCGCAGCACACCCTCGCGGTGCTTGCGGTTCTCCACCTGACGGAACCACTTCGACGAGAACGGGTTGGTCCCGTCATCCTTGAGCACGGACTTGCGCAGTTCTGCATTGAGGTAGTTGGGGTGGCTCGAATGGATTGCAGTGGCTTCCGTTATCATTCCGTCCAGCCACACAGTCACGGGTTCACATTCTCCTGATTTGAACAACTGGTCGATGGCAATCATCACTTCCTGACTCCTACCTACCGCGAACACTGGGAAGAACACCTTTCCACCGCGTGCCAGCGACCGTTTGAGGAGATCATGCAGTTCCTGTGTAGCCTCCAAGCGTGAAGGCTGGAACGAGTTGGCGCCACCGTATGTGGATTCCATAACGAGCGTCTCGACGCGAGGGAAGCGCACGTGAGCAGCCTCGTAGAGCCACGATTTCTCGTACTTGATGTCGCCGCTGAACACAATGTTGTGATGCTTCGATTCTTCACCTATGTGCATGTGCACAGAGGAGGAACCTAGGATGTGTCCAGCGTTGTGCAGGGTCATCTTGATGTCCGGCGAGATGTCGGTTATCTGATTCCATTCAACGTCGATGACGTGTTTCATCATCTCCTGGATGTCTTCCAGAGCGTAGGGAGGAGTTCGGCCTTCTGCCAGTGCCACCTTGATGAAATCCATCTGTAGCATCGTCATCAGGTCACGGGTCGGAGGAGTGCAGTATACCGGCCCGCGGTAGTTGTACTTGAAGAGCACAGGAAGCATTCCGATGTGGTCGATGTGCGCGTGGGTGATCACCACCGCGTCCAACTTCTCCGGGGGCAGCACCTCAGGCGCGTCGAAGTATGGCATCCATTCTGACTCCCTTCCAGGCTTCGCCCCACAGTCCACCAACACCCGACTCTCATTGGTCGTCACCAGATGCATGGCTCGCCCAACCTCACGATATGAACCGAGGGCGGTCAAGCGGACCCACTCCTGTCCGGGTCGCTTCGGGCGGTAGATGTTGGTGCCGAAGCGGCGCAGGATCTGCTTGCGCTCATCAGCGTTATCGAGGCGGAACCGGTTGATATCTCGCGAGGTCTTGCTTGCAATCGGGGGTGCACGCTCGATGCGCACGCTCCAGCCGATCTCATCACGCAGTTTCTTCAAGTTGGCACCGCGCTTGCCGACTCCCTCTCCCGGATCGCGGCATTCGATGACCACCTCGCTGATGGCAGGATCGAACCAGATGTTCTGTACCAGTGCAGCATCCGGGATGATGTCGCGGATGGCATCGGACGCATCCTCGATGCTCACCAACAGAGATGGGTCGGGCCTGATCTCGACCCGACGCTTGATCTCCTTCGAGATGCGGCCAGTCAATCCGTCCTCTTGGAAGCGTGCAGGATCCTTGGTGACGATGGCGATGCTCGCCGCTTCCAAGTCAACCTCGAAGGATATGTCACTCGGCACCATCTTGGTGATCTTGTCCTTGATCTCTTTCAGTGTCAGCCTCATTTGGGCTACCTCCTTGTCGTTCAACTTCGACCCGGCGAGCAGCCTGATGCGACCTCGGCCGCTGGATGGCGACTGTGCCGCCGGGAACAGGATGTGAAGTCTGACCTCAGATTGACTTGAGCAGTGCTTCCTTCTCTGCAAGCGTGAGCAGTTTGAAGCCGTCCTTCATGGTGATGACAGCCAGGTCCATGCCATTGCCGCTGGCCGAATCACGCTGGCTGGAGGCGAGCAGGGCGCGGGCGGTGACCTTGAGCGCCTCGTTGCGCGTCATGTCATCCTTGTACTGGTCTTCTAGCACACCGTACATGTACGGCGAACCTGAGCCTGTGGCACAATATGTGTCGGGAATAGAGCCGCCAGCAGAATCAATGGAGTATACGTGACCACCATCAGCGTCGACGCCGGCAATGAGCAACTGCACCCAGTAAGGGGCGTAGCGCCTGCCCGACAGGATGTTCGCTGTCAGGGTCGAGGCGGCTTCGACGCTCATCTCGCAGTTCCGCTTCATCTCGAACAGGGCGATCTCAGCCGCCAACACGCGTGCAAGCACCTGCGCATCGCCGACCAGACCAGCGGTCGTCAGCGCGACCTTGTTGGAGATGGAGAACAACTTCTGCACGTTCTTGTTGGCGATGAAGTGGCCCATCGTCGCACGGTGGTCGGCGCCAACGATGACACCATCCTTGAAGCAGATGCCAACGGTGCTCGTGCCGGTCTTCATCGTCTCAAGAGTTGAATCCATCATTCCCGCCTCCGCTTCGCCGTCCTTCAAGGTTCGCCAAGAGCAGGAACCCACCCAAAGCAATCACTGCGACCAGTCGACCCTATTTCAATCCGCCGAACTACATCCCCACCTCTTGCGCCACCCTGCGCCCAATGGTTGATGGAGGGCCGCACTCGCAGGCTTCCTGAGGGCGATGAGCGACGAGCAGGATGAGGACGAGCCGCGCTGGCTGAACGTCCCGAGCATCGAGCCGGGTCCGTTGCCGTCCCCCGACCCAGGCCAAGTCTACCATGACCTCGGCTCGCTCTACCCAGACGCTCCTGTTCCGCGCCATCCCCAGGAGGTGGTCATCCGCCGGGCGGTATTGCATGATGTCTCAGGACTGGAGATGCTGCTCGACTGGGCTGCAGACAGCCAGATCGTGATTATCGAACTGCGTCGCATCATCGACCGGGACTTCGAATTGACTACCGCTATCGAACAACTGTCGAACTTCGTCGAGGGCGACCTCGGTGGCCAACTGGTGCAGCTCGGGGAGGAACGCATACTCCTGCTTCCTCCGGGGTTCAGGGGCATGTCAGGGCTTGAGGCGGAGTCCTACGAAGGCTCTTGACGAGTGCGAGGTGGCACGATGCAGAGTGAAATCAGCAATCCATGTCCAGAGTGCGGGACCCCCGACGCATTGACCATGTACTCACTGACCGAAGAGATTCCCTACTTCGGAGAGCATACACAGGTGACGCTGTCGTGCGCGGAATGCGGTTGGCGACAGACCGACTTCATACCTGCGCAGGAGCGTGAGCCTTGCGCGTGGAGTCTGGAACTGAAGGACCCCAGCATGCTTGACGTGAGGGTCGTGCGCAGTTCATCGGGGACGGTGAGGATCCCCGAACTGGGCCTCGAGGTCTCGCCTGGAAACCATTCGACAGGTTACGTGTCAAACATCGAGGGTGTTCTGCAGCGGTTCATCGATATCATCGAGATGATGCTGCGCCAAACGGTGACAGACATCAGCACGGATGACCCTGATCGCGATTCGGCTGAGAATGTCCAGCCGCAACTGGAAGAACTGCTCGGCACTCTCCGCGCTGCGCGCTCCGGAGAGATGGCACAGACGTTGACCGTGGAGTTTCTCGATCCCCACGGACACAGCGCCATCCTTGATGATGCGGCGCATTCGAGGCCATTGACAGAAGAGGAACGCGATGCTCTCGAAGTGGGCCCGACGGCATTGATCCTCGATCTAGGCGATTGAATCCCCGGACCTATGCTCACAACCAGCAGTCGATGAGGTCCATCGCCAGATGAACGAACACGGCGATGAAGAACGGCTGGCCCCGCTCCCAGAGGCTTCCAGCGAAATAGAGAGGTGTCATCCACCACTTATGCAGGAGGTGAGCATCGATGCTGCATCTGTCTGACACATAGACATCGGGCCATGACAGCAGATGGTCCAGGTCAATAAGCAGACTGCTATAGACAAGTAGACAGACACGCTTCAACTCGCCATTCTCATCAGGCTCGATTCCCTGTTTCAACTTGGAAGCGAGTTCCATTTTCCACAGCAGCCATGCCACAGGGAGCAGCACGAGTGCGTGCCACAGCCAGTTGGGCAGAGTCTCACCTCATGTCTTCGCATCGGATGCGAGGAAATCGTCGATGAGGTGTGCGGTCTCGTCACGTCGCTCGGCCAGTTCTGTCAGCCATACCGCAGCCCTATCGATGCACATCTTCTTCATCTGGCCGGTCAGGATCTCGCCGCTACGATAGCCCGCATCCACCTCGGCGAGCGCGGCATCGTCAGGCTCGAAGAAGTAGCGCATGTACTGGAAGGCGACGTCGATGTCGGGGTTCCCCCCGAGCCGGCGATGCTCCTCAAGCGTCGGCTGACCGCCGGAGAAGGATGCATTCACCTTGCGTTCCATGCTCTCCACGTCGTCGGTGAGGAAGATGGTCGTGTCCGGCTCGCTGCTGCTCATCTTGTCCCCGGTCATGCCGATGGCGAACTGATGGTAGGTGGACGATGGCTGCAGCAACCCCAGCCCACCCGACTCTCGCTCGAGGCGCAGCAGCGACATGCGGATGCCGTTGCGGTCACTGGCTGTGGCTCCTGGAACCTCCAACGTCCCATGTGCTGGATTGGCGACCCAGTCGCTGAATCCCAGTTCTGCCAGACTCCCGGTCAACCTGTCGAACACTGCGTCGCGAACCGTCATGTCGACAGAACCGTCCGCACCCACGCCCAGCGCGGCACGGTTGTCGTCCTGCACTGACAGCCCAATCACCAGGCCACCTTCCTTGCGCGAGTTGACGTTGAACCAGTTCGTCTTCCGTGCGAGACCGCGGGTGAGGCGCAGGTGCGGGTCCTGGTCTACTCCGACGGGCACCACGATGGGGCGCAGTCCACCGTATTCATCGAGCTGCGGGTGGATGATGTCTCCGACCTGCACGAGAGGAGCCTGCACATGAGCGAGGTTGGTCTCGCCACCGAACCCGTAGATGGCTTCGAACTCCGAGAGGTTGGTTCGACGGCCCAGTGTGAACCCGAGCCGCTGGACAATCGGTCGGCCCGACTGGAAGTAGATGCTCGTGCGCTCGACATCGAGCCCGAGAGCAGCGTAGTTGGCGACATATTCCTCCAGCGCCACGCGGCGGCACTCCGCGAGTGTGCGCCCGCGTGTCGCATGCGCTTCGAGGTCCGCTATCGCGATGGAGACGTCGGCCCCATGCTCCTGGAACCACTTCACCTGGTCGATGACCATCTTGTGGCCGAGGTGCATCTTCCCCGACGGCATCAGCCCGGTCAGCACGCCGAATGGCTCGCCAAGCCGGTGCGCATC
>CALCOR010000371.1 GCA_937897085.1 uncultured euryarchaeote
GGAATCGGATTCGGCATCTACGCATACCTCGCAATCACCGGCATCGCCCTGCTGAAGTCGGGTGGACTCCAATGGGCCACGGCGTTGGAGTTGGCCGGCGCTGCGTTCCTTGTCTGGATCGGGGTGGCGATGATTCGGGCACCTGAGAGAGAATTTGGGGACGAACACGAGGCGAGGGGGAGAGATGGGTTCGTCGAAGGATTCCTGATCGCCTTCCTCAATCCGAAGATCTTCGTCTTCCTGACCGCCATATTCAGCCAGTTCATCGATGCGGGAATGCCGATACAGGAGCGATTGATCCTGGCGACCGTGGCGCTGGTGATTGACACGACCTGGTACGTCATCGTGGCGATGTCCTTGTCGGGGACTCCGATGCTCGAAGGATTGAGGAAGCGGGGCAAGCAGATCGACTTCGTGGTCGGCATCATACTTCTCGGGCTGGCAGCAGCCATTCTCTGGTCGCTGATTCCCTGATCAGCGCCGTGGTGGGCCGCGCTTCGGGCCTTTGGGTCCACCCTTTCTCGAGGGGGGACCGCCGGGACCGCCTCCTCGTGGGGGGCCACCTGGTCCACCACCTCGTGGGGGACCGCCTGGTCCACCTCCTCGTGGGGGGCCGCCTGGTCCACCTCCGGGTGGGCCGCTGGATGGGGGACCTCTGCTCGGAGGACCTCTGGATGGAGGTCCTCGACCTCCGCCTCCGGGTGGTCCACCTCTAGCAGGGGGGCCGCCACCGCTTCCTGGCGGACCGCCTCTGCTCGGGCCTCCTCCGGGTGGGCCACCTCGACGGGGACCGGGAGGCGGGCCGCTGGATGGGCCTTCGAACTCCTCGTCATCTTCGTCCTCCTCGGCCTCCTCGAACGTCGCTCCGCAACCGGGACAGGCCGGATCATCGTCGATAACCGGATAGTGCCCACATGCCTCACAGGCGAACTTCTCGACATCATCGCCGATCACTCGCTCAGGAAGGTCACCGTGCACATGTTCGAGTGCATCGTCTTTCGAGCAGAACAGTGTCACAGCCACCGAGATATCGAGGCCTTTGAGAGCGACCTCCGTGGAGATGGCGTGTTCAAACGCGCCACCGAGGTCGGCCGGAGTGTCGAGCACCCGTCCATCATCGATGTAGGTGACGTTGACCCTGACAAGGTCATCATCTTCCAATGCCACCTGAGGGGATTCAACCGCCACACCTCGCTTGCGTGCCACCCTGCGCACAGCCACCTCGGCCATACGTCGAAGCAAGCCGATTGAGGGTATATCGGAGGCTTGGATGTCCTCACCCAGAGTCTCCTCGAGAAAGCGGGCCGCGCTGGCTGCGTGCTCGTCCTGTTTGCGCAGGTGGGACGGGAGTTCGGAATTCACTGAGGAGATGACATCGGCGGCGGTCTGCTGGTTCATCCTGAGCCACTCAGAGCGCGCGTTCTCCTTCTGCTCCACCTCAGCGTCATGCAGCCTGTCGACGACATCGTCCATGCTGCTCACTTCACTCACTCCGCCAGCGGCTTGGGCGAACATCGCCTCCATGTCCGGTGCATCTTGATTTGCTGCTGGTGCCGGTTCCGGTTCAGCCGGAGCGACATTACTGGCGATCTGGCTGAGCATCTCTGCGCTCATCGTTTGTACATCCGGTGCAGCCTGCTCCTGCTGTTCTCGCTGAGCGGCGATCGCCTGCGGAGAGACGACGCCGACACCGCGGCTCGCGGTGGCACCGGTGGCGGCGAACTTCGCTCTGGAGAGGTCCTGACGCCCGCCACATTCAGGGCAGAAGATGGAATCATCGGGAATCTCTTCCTCACATACCTGACAATGCATGGCCACGCCTCAACACGCAGCCGTCCCGTCCATCAATAAAAACGGTTGCCGCGAATGCAGCACTCGCACGCGGGCTCGTTCACCCTGTCCACAAAGGCAGATGATTCGATTTCAGCCACAATTGATGAAGCGGGTGGGCCCAGCGCAGGCCATGGTCAGAGGAGGATGGTGAGTATGTCGAATCTAATCAACCAGGAAATCGACTCGCTGCTCGAGGAAACCTCCCGCTCATTCTACCTCACTCTGCGTGCGTTGCCGTCCGGCATCCGACCTCAGATCGGCTTGCTGTATCTCTTGGCGCGCACATCAGACACCATCGCCGATTCGGAGGGCGGTCCAACCGAACAGCGACTATCGGCGCTCGAGCAATACAACGAACGCATCCAAGGTCGCTCCGGCACACTGCCGGACCTCGCCGGGCTGGCTGAACTGCAAGGGAACCCCGCAGAGGCGAGATTGCTGGAGAACGTCGCTGCCTCTGTTGCCTGCCTCGACCAGTTTCGCGCCGTCGATCAGCAACGGATTCGGGAGTGCCTTGACATCATCATCAGCGGCCAGACACTCGATCTGCAACGGTTCGGAGGAGCCACCGACGGAGAGGTCATTCCCCTCACCAGGGAGGCAGAACTCGACGACTACACCTACCGCGTGGCGGGTAGCGTCGGAGAGTTCTGGACGCACTTGACACTCGAACACCTGTTCAAGGCCGACGAGGACACCGAGGCGCGGCTGTTCGCGACCGGTGTGCGTTTCGGCAAGGCGTTGCAACTGATCAACATCCTTCGCGACCTGCCTGTGGACCTGCGCTTAGGCCGCTGCTACATGCCGAGCACGGTGTTATCCGAGCACCATCTGGTGCCGAGCGACCTGCTTGATCCGGGGAACATCGACCGGTTCCGTCCCATGTTCGACGGCTACATCGACATGGCCGCAGCGCATCTGGATGCTGCGGTGGAGTACATCGGACTGTTGCCTTTCAGCCAGTTCAGACTCCGCGGCGCTTGCATGCTGCCCGTACTCATCGGTCAGCGCACGCTGACCTTGCTCAGAACAGAGAACGTTCTCGACGCCGAGAACCGCATCAAGGTCCTCCGGCCTGAGATTAAGCAACTGAAGAACAAGACCATCTTCGCCCTGCCCTCGCGCCGCCGAAGTCAGAAGCTACTCGATGCCAATCGCAATGCCTGACGGCGGCCGAACCAGCAGAAACGGCCCCAAGGCCGAGAGGTTCTTAGGGCATTCATCGGCACAGCGCGAATGAGGCACTATGGAAGAGAAAGCCGAGGTGACTGAAACCCCTCTGGATGCAGAGTTGGTGGAGCATGTCGAGCGCAAGCCTTCCAAGTTGAAAGCGACTCCTGAGATGGATCGCATCGATCAACTTCGAGCAGCGGTCGAGATCACCCGAGACGCCGTGCACGCGGTGTCGATCACCGCCCACGAGTTGGTTGGGGAAGCGGCCGCTTTCATGGGTGTCATCGGAAAGCAGGGTGAACTCATCAACCCGTTCGAGAACATCGACGCACCAATCTGGGCTGAGGAGGAGGTCCCGCCTGAGATGCTAGATGCAGCCTACGCCTACTGCGAGGAGTTGACCAAGCGTGAAGCGGGCAACTTCTACCACTCGTTCAAGTATCTGCCAGACGACAAGCGCCTAGCGATCTGCGCCTACTACGCCTTCTGCAGGCGGGCAGATGACATCGCGGACGATGACTATGTGGATGTGTTCCCCGGAAGCGCGGGGGCCAACGACCCTGAGGCGAAAGCCTACCGCGAGCAGTTGGAGGAACTGATTGGAGACAAGAGTGTGCTGGATTCGGAAACCTACCAAGATAAACTGGCCCAGCTGTTCTTCTTCCGCAAGAAGCTCTCGACTGCCTATTCGCCGCACTCGAGCACCGACCCGGTGTTCATGGCGCTGAAGGATGTCGTGAGCCGCTATGACATTCCGCGGGTCTACATGGATGACCTGATCTCCGGGATGGAGGATGACCTCTACACCAACCGTTACCAGACGTTCGACGACCTCTATCGCTACTGCTACAGAGTTGCTTCCACGGTGGGCCTCACCTGCATCGAGATCTACGGATACGAGGATGACGCTGCCCGGGAATTCGCGGAGGCGTGGGGCATCTTCATGCAGTTGACGAACATTCTCCGCGATGTCGTCGAAGACGCCGAGGAGAACCGCATCTACCTGCCGCTCGACGAGTTGAAGAAGCACGGAATCGACCCGGACGAACTCTCGGAAGACCTGTCGGACGACCTCAGGTGGAAGGCGTTCGTGTCCGACTTCATCGGGCGTGCGGAATCCTACTACTTCCAGGCGCAGCAGCTGCTGCCGCTGCTGGATCGCTCCTCCAGGTATTCACCGGCGGCGATGATGGCGTTCTACCGCTCGGTTCTCAAGAAGATCAAGAAGAAAGATGGCGACGTGTTCCACGGTACTGTCAAACTCTCGAAGGCGGAGAAGATGACGATGGCTGCGCTTGTTTACACCAAGCAGCGATTCCTGCGCCTCTGAGCGCGAAGCCTGCTGACGCTCTCAATGAGCGCAGCAACCATCAAACACGGACCACGAAGGGAAACAAACGGGAGGGATTGGATGCGCATCGCTGTATTGTTGGAAGACCGTTGCCAGCCGAAGAAGTGCAACCATGAATGCTGGGCGTTCTGCCCACCGGTCCTGAACGGCATCGAGTGCATCGTGTTCGACGATGGTACAGGCAAGCCGATCATCTCCGAGCCGCTGTGCATCGGCTGCGGAATCTGCATCCACAAGTGTCCGTTCGATGCCATCATCATCCAGAATCTGCCCGCTGAGTTGGAAGTAGACAAGATTCACCGCTACTCACAGAACGGATTCCGGCTGTTCCGGCTGCCCGCACCGCGTGAGAAGCAGGTGGTGGGAATCCTCGGGCAGAACGGGATGGGCAAATCGACGGCGATCAACATCCTCTCCGGTGCACTGGTGCCGAATCTGGGTGACTGGCTGAACGAGGAACCGACCTGGACGGAGGCAGTTGAGACCCAACCGAAAGGCGAACTTCGTGACTACTTCAACGACATCCTCGATGGCAACGTCCGAGTGGCTGTCAAACCGCAGTACGTCGACCATATCCCCAAACAGTTCACTGGCAAGGTGGGCGAACTCCTTGCTCATGCCGATGAACGCAAAGCGATGGACGAGGTGACTGCAGAACTCGGCATCGATCATCTGCTCGAGCGCGAGGTGGGTGAGTTATCGGGCGGCGAGTTGCAGCGGCTGGCGATTGCCGCCACGTTGCTCAGAGATGTGGATGTCTACTTCTTCGACGAGCCATCCTCGTACCTCGACATATTCGAGCGCATGCGGGTGGTGAAGATCCTGCAACGATTGGCCGAGGAGCATCGCGTCATCGTCATCGAGCACGATCTGGCGATTCTCGATGTGCTTTCGGATCTCGTGCACATCGTCTACGGCGAGCGAGCCGCCTTCGGAATCTTCACGCCGCCGCGCACCACGCGCAAGGCGATCAACGCCTATCTCGATGGCTTCCTGGCCGAGGAGAACGTGCGCATCCGTGACAAGCCGATATCGTTCGTGCGCGGCAGCACGCGTGAGGAGGCTGTGGGGCCTGCCATCCTCGAATGGGGTGGGATTGCCAAGACGCTGGGTGAGTTCACTCTCACCACCGAGGAAGGACAACTGCATCAGGCTGAGGTTGTCGGTGTGGTCGGGCCGAACGCCACGGGCAAGACGACCTATGCGAAGATCATCGCCGGCGAATTGGAGATGGATGACGGCTGGTGCACCATGGAGGCGAAGATCTCCTACAAGCCGCAGCACGTTGTCGCTGAACACGACTGCACGGTACGCGAGTGGCTGGATGCTGAACTCGGCAACAGGTGGCATCAGGGTGAGTTCCAGAGCCGGGTCGTTCGGCCGCTGCAGGTCGACCAATTGCTGGAGTTGAACGCTCAGCAACTCTCTGGTGGCGAGTTGCAGGCTGTCAGCATCGTCGTCTGCCTCGGCAGGGAGGCGGACATCTATCTCCTCGACGAGCCGAGCGCTCATCTCGATGCGAACTCGCGCATGGAGGCAGCCAAGGCGATTCGCAGGACGATGGAGACGAACGCCAAGTCGGCGCTCGTCATCGACCACGACATCTACTTCATCGACATAGTCAGCGATTCCTTGCTCGTCTTCGAAGGTGAGGGGGGCAAGCATGGCACCGCTGTCGGTCCGCTCCCGCTCAAGGATGGGATGAACCGATTCCTCAAAGGTGTGGGAATCACATTCCGCCGCGACCACGACTCCAAGCGACCGCGCATCAACAAGGAAGACTCCCAGAAGGATCGTGGCCAGAAGGCCGCGGGCGACTATTACTACAGCTGAGGCTGATGCCATGCCAGTGATGCTACCTCCTGCCGCCGGCTACCTCTGGAAGAGTCGCAGAAGGCTGTCTGCCAGCGGGTTGGTTACATGGGAGCGTTGCCCACGTCAGTGGTTCTATAGCAGACGCATCGGGGTGGCGCAACCGCAGAATCCTGCGATGCTGGTAGGGCATGTCGCCGAGGAGGCGGTTGGCAGTCTGCTGATGGAGAGGCTGCGTGCTGACGGCGGGCCGATGCCCGTGCGCTCAGCGTGGGTGGCCTACTCCAGAGAGCAGGACGGACTCGATGCTCCAGCAGCGACTGGAGAGGTGTCGATCACCGACCTGGACAGCATCAGAGCATGGTTCGACGCCGTGTTGCCATCGGTGGTCGACGAGACCTTGAGGAGGCTCGCACAGGATTGGGACACCGTCGTCTGGCGAGCAGGTGGTACTGACATCGCCGATGTCGGTGCTGAGCGAATGAGTTTGCTCATCAACGGCGGACTTGAACTCCAACTCGAGGAAGTGAATGCTTGCTTGGAGGACGATGGAGGACCACACCTCTCTGCGTATCGTGAATCGGGGGACCCATTCGGGGTACCCGCGCCTTGCTGGGATGAAGAACCTGTGAAGCCCGGTGAACAGGCATCTCGCAGTGCCGCGGCGGGATTCCAGAAGGAAGGGTCGGTCTCACTGTGGGAAGCTTGGGAGGTGGCGCGCCCGTGGGTGAAGGATCCCCGTGTTGCTGAACCTCAGCGGCAGTTTCACCCCGACGGCTGGGCGGCTGGAGAACTGGACATGGTGCAGCGCTGGGATGGCTCGGTGCGCATAGTCGACCTGAAGGCGAGCGCCGGAACGAGCGGATTCTCGGCCGGCCTTCCAATCCAGATTCGCTTCTACCAATGGCTGTGGGATGTCACTCGCGACACGGATGCACGTCCATCCGACGGCGTCGATGCTGGACAGGTCTCTGGACTCGAGGGGTGGTATCTCGCCGGCCCGTACCGCAAGCAGGTCGAACTGCTGCCACCGGACGAACTCGCTGAGGAGGCGGCTCGCTGGAAGGCTGTCCACGAGACGATGACGCAATCGGGACTGCATCCGACAGACGTTCCTCTGGCAGACCCTTCTCCTTGGGTGGATCATTATCCAGGAGGCGAACCGCGGCCGGTGACCAACGTGGCGGCGGCGAAGGAGAGGACCTGCAGGATGTGCAACGCAGCAGCATTCTGCGACGCCGCCCCGGTCGCCGCGCGGGCGGCGGGCTTGGCTGAAGTGGTCCCTCCTGAGATTCCCAGCGCGGACCCTGGCGAACTCTCACGGGCTCTTGAACCGAAGACCCCCTGCATCCGTATCCGCGACATCCCGCGACGGCTGCACGTGCGCGGCAGACTCTCGGGGCATTGGGGGCCGATGGCGAACCACTACGGAGAGCACGTGCACGGTGCCTCGGTGGCGGTCGGCGACGCCAGCGTCGTGGTCGAGGAGATGGGAGCCGACTCATTCGGCGAATTGCCCGAACTTGAAGACGCCGTGCTGCTCGATGCCGCCCCCGGCCAGTGGAGGCGCATGCCCCGTCTCTATCTCGACGAGCACAGCAGTGTGAAGCCCGCATCCGAGGCACCCGAAGGGCTGGAGTTCACTAGGTTGGGACTCATCCCGACCAAGGCGAGCGTGAGCGGATTGGTCGTCAGTCGCGGGGCGAACAGCGGGGTGGGCGTGACCGGCAGGCCATGGAGCATGCAGACCTGTCACCTCTGGGACGGCAACGATGTCATCGAGGTCGTGGCATTCGGCTCAGCAGTCACCCACACCTTCACGGAACTCAAGGTAGGTGATCGGCTGCGTGTGCTGGCGGCGGAGCTCGGCTGGCGCGACGGTGTCCCTCAACTAAGAATCGACCAGCGCACTACGAGACTCGAAGTGAAGCGAGACGGTTGACTCCCGCATCCTTCAAGAACGGTGGACAAACCTCCCCTCTCATGCCGGTCCACGACCCTCCCGATGACGACCCCGTCGGTCCTTACTCACGGCTGTCGCACACGCAGGCGGACATGTACAGGCGCTGCCCGCGCATGTGGTGGAACCGCTACGAACTGGGCTTGCTGGGTGGGATCCCTCCGATCTTCGGCTTGGGCCACTCCGTAGAAGACGCCCTCTGTCGCGTCATGCGCGACTCTCCCGTGCTGGTCTCCTCAGACGCCCCTTCCGACACCTTTGACTCACCTCTGATGGACGTCATCCCCACGCACAACGGCCGTGCCCTCGATGCCATCCAAAGGCCGTCCACTGCCGAGGGTGCTGACTGGCCGGGTACCAGGTTACCTGTACTGCCGGAAGCGGAGTGGCCGACAGACCGCGCCGCAATCGAGCAGTGGGCGCTGGCGCGCGCTGAGATTCACTTCCCGCGCGAGTGGGCCGCTGAGAGGGCGTCATGGGAAGCCGATGCCAATCGTGTCGGTGACTGGGTGGAGTTCGAAGCAAGGAACATGGATGCAGCCCTGGAGATGGTGCGTGCAGGAATTCGCTTCCACCTCGATGAGGTCGAGGAGTGCATCAGAGTCGGGAACCCGCCATATCTGGCAGGGTTCAGACGGGGTGGAGAGCGGCCGCAATGGCCGGCGCCGGACGGATTCCCCTACGAGCATCCGGACCCACACCCGGCGGCACAGGCTGAGGGCGACATCAGTTGGTGCGAGGCGTGGGAATTGGCTAGACCGTGGTTCTGCGACCCAGATGCGAGCGATTTCGCCATGTCCTCAGTGCACCCCGAAGGCTGGTTGCAAGGTGAGTATGACCTCGTCTACCGCTGGACCGGAGAAGCGCGTATCTTCGATGTGAAGGCTAGCAATGGCACGTCGGACTATTCCTTCGGTTATCCGGAGCAGATGGCTATCTACGCCTATCTCTGGTGGGTCACGCATGACCGGCAGGAGATGGTGACGGCCGAGGAGATCTGGTATCTCGGGGTGCCGGTCCGTAAGCCTATGCGCGTTCCTGATGAGGCTGCGTTGCTCAGGCTCGAGGCACGGCTACACGGCGTGTTCGAGCGCATCAAGGAACCCGGTGAACTCGATGAGGCTGATTTCCCCCCTGAGCCGGAACAGGTGCGCATATTCGCCCCTGGTGGCGAGCCGTCCGGCGAGCCCGCGCTGCACCCAGATACCCGTTGCCAGCAGTGCGAATACGCTGCGGTGTGCGACGGTTCGCCCTTCCTGGATGAACTGCAGAACGGCGGCGAGGCCACTAACCCGTTACTGTTGAGCACGACCCTCGACTGCACAGCCATCGGCGACATCGACCCATGGAAGAACGTGCGTGGGCGGGTGCGCAACGCACGCATGGAGTTGCAGTGGCCGAAGAACGAGGTTGAGGCGCTCGAGTTCTTCCTCGATTTCGATGCTGGCGAATGGGTTGCGGTAGTGGTGAAACAGGAGGGCTACGAGCAACCCGACTGGCTGGTCGATGGGGCTATGGTCCGGCTGCGAGACATCATCCCGGCGGCTGGGTACAAGCCGAATCTCAAGAGTCACATACGCATCGATGTCAGCAGCCGTGGAAGCATCGAGCAGGCACCCGACCCTGACGCAGGCGACTCACAGTTCGACGAACTAGACCCACAGCGTTGGAACATCCGCGCCAGGATGTTCAACTTCGAGCACAAGGAATACGCGGATGGCGGCACCAAGTGGGGAACGCGGCTGGTCGATTTCACCGGCGTGATCGGCTTCCAACTGTGGGACCGTGACAAGGCTCCACAGATGCTGCTCGCCTATGCTCCCGAGCGAGGACACGATGTGCTGGTCGTCGGGGCGACGGCGAAGGATCAGTTCGGCACGTTGGTGCTCGAAGGCAAGGTGACCTGGGCGCATACCACGCGGTTGGTCCTCAACGAGTGAGCGATAATCGTGAGCCTAATTGCTCATAGTATTGTCAATCACTGACAGGCTCGCAGTTAGGCGCCGAGAGAGAGATTTGAACTCCCGCGTCCAAAGGACAGTGGATTTCGAATCCACCGCGATACCGGGCTATGCGATCTCGGCTGGCGGACCGCTCGACTCACTCACTTCTGATAAGCATGATTACCTGTGTGCGATACGGTTAGGCCAATGCAGGTCGAGGTCACCCACGAGGGCGAGGAGCATTCCGTCGAAGTCGGCAAGGGGGCGACCATCCGCGATGTTCTCGAACTTCTCGATGTGCCTCCAAGCACCGTGCTGGCGATCCACGATGGTGTGATCGTGCCTCACGACAGCCGCATCACCGCTGACATCAGCATCGATCTCGTCGTCGTCTCATCCGGTGGATGAAGAGGCTCACTCCTCTTCGCTGCTCTGCGGGTTGCTGGACAGCAGCATGGCAATCGGCTTGGTCCGCGGATCGCTCTCGAGAACTATCTTCATGATGACGGCCAACGGCACCCCGAGCACCATCCCCATCAGCCCCCAGGCCCATCCCCAGAAGGCGACCACCAACAGCAGCACTATCGGCGAGATATTGAGGCGCTGACCCGCTAGTTGTGGCTCGATGACCCCACCCCAGAGTTGTTGGTTGGCGACCAGGATGGCGAGCAGGAACAGAGCGCTCATCGGTTCGAGGACGATGAATCCGAGCAGGATCGGAGGGACGGTGGCGATCAGGCCGCCGATGTAGGGGATGAAGTCCATCAGGAAGGTGATGCACGCCCACAGGAACCAACCGGGGATGCCGAACAGGTAGAGCAGTGCTCCGCAGCTCACCGCCTGGCCGAGTGCCACGGTCGCACGGGTGATGACATAGGTGTTGATTCCCTCACCAGAGTTGGCAGCGATGCCGAGCATGCGCTCCATCTCCTCCGGATAGGCTGCCTTGAGCCGTCCGGGAAGCGTCTCAGCCTCGAGGATGATGAACAGCAGGAAGATGAGCGCGGTGAGCGCGAACACGATGAAACTCGCAAGCGAACCGAGCAGGCCTGAGGCGAACGACTCGATCGCCCCGACGGTGATCTGGTCCGTGATCGCGCTGGTGTCGAATGAGTATCCGAACAGCGTGATGCTCTCCAACCACGCAATGCGCTCATGCAACTTGGTGTTCAATTCAGGCACTTCATCGGTGAATGCCTGCATGTTCGCGTAGAGCAGGATGGAGACGAAGAACAGCACGACGACGACCGTGAACACGAGCATCCCGTAGGCGGCGATGGGATGACCGTAGCGCTCCTCGAACCATTTGGCGGCAGGGCGGATGAGCAGGAACAGCAGTACGGCCACAACGAACGGCTGGATGACCGACTTGAGATGGATCAACGCAAGCACCGAGATGAACAGGATAATCGCGATGTGCGATATGGTGCTCAACTTCAGACTGCGGAAGCCTCCCTTCCCTGACATGTGATACCTGCGCTGCTCCGGCGGTACACCGCATCAACAGTTCGCTGTCCGCAAACGGCCGCGAGCATACCTCGTCAGGCGTAGAATGCCTCGGAGTCGCCTTCGGCGCTGTTGCCGAGGCCGATGTCTATCTCAGCAATCTCATCGAGTTCGAAGAACTCGCGCAACTTCTCGGCGGTTGACTCGGTCGAGTCAATCTCCAGCCCGAGACTCAAGTCGAGCGACTCCTCGATCCACTTCGCCAGCCGGTCCCCTGCTACGACGTCGACACTGGTTCCAGCGGTCTCAGCGACTACGCACGCGCTCGGAACTTTGTGGATGGGTGCGAGCGATGCGAGCAGGCCGGTCAGCCCGATGATTCCGGCTGATGGGTGCTCGCTGCTCACCTCGAGTCCACGTGCTTCCATAGCCTCCTTGTCAGCGGCGCTTGAACAGACCAGATAGACAGACTCCAGTCCGACTTCGGCGGCCAGGCCGGCGAGGATCAGCAGCAACCCTGTCCCGGCATCGGAGCACAGTTCGAGTACAGCGGTGGCCACCTCATACTGGCCAGCCGGACTCAATGGCTGGAAGTTGGCTGTGAGCACGAGGACGGTCTCTCCAGAAGGAAGATCGACAGCACTTACGGTCATGCTCGGAGGCTCTAGCAATCCGTCGTCGTCCAAGGTGGCGTGTGGTGGAAGGTCGGGGTGGAGAATGCGCAGCACGGTGCGGCTGGGGTGTGTGTTCACCAAGGTATCAAGCACCAACTTGCCCACGTTTCCAACTCCAGGAACAGCCTCGAGCAGGTAGTGATGATTAGGCAAGGACTCATCGCCATCCTCCCACAAGAGCCTCACTCTACTCATTCCTCTTCCTCCGACTCTGCGGCCCCTTCTGCGACCGTCTTTGACCCCTTCGGTGTCGGAACGGGTAGGGACTGCGCCCACCCGACATCGGTGACATTCTGGAACTGCCGCCGGCGTTCGGCCTGCGGGTCCTCAGGAGAAAAGCGCAGGGGGGCGGCCGCCTGAGCGGGCGCGCCGCAGGAGGTGCAGGTGGTGGATAACCCATAGGCGCCACAGGAGGTGCAGCGTTGGAGTCGCGAACGAGCCATGTTGTCCCCTCTGCTCTGCTCCCTACATTTGAGGTTCTTTGCACTTACCTGTCATCGAATCTCACAGAGGCCATGCGAAGAAGTTGACGTTCTTGCCAAAGGTGACTAGATGCGTTCCGCGCTGGCTGACCCTCCGGCCGACTCCACCGCTGGCAGGACAGCCTGTTCGACTGCGTTCCAAGCGACCTCTGCCGACTTGTAGTCCGGTGCGAGGATCTCAACCCGGTAGTGCGGAGCGCCATCATAGTGACAGGTCACCTCCACCTCCTCACCCTCGGAGCCCTTCACCTCTGCGTCTGCGAGCACTTTGCTGATGATTGCGATGCCCGCTTCGTTGGGAACCACAATCTCAAGATGACCGCGCACGGCGACGAATGGCGGGACGATGTTCTCTACCGCGAGTTCGACGAACACTGCAATCCAGTCTCCTTCGTAGCCCATCTGCGGTAGCGCTTCGGGGTCGATGACCGCCTCTTCGAAGGCACCGTAGAGAGTCCCGAACGCTTCGGTCAGTTCGGAGGCCATCTCGTCGGATCTTCCCTCTTTCCAACCAGAGCGCTCGCCGATGATCTTGAGCAACTGGCGTGCGCGGTTCTCGTTCTTCCACGCCTGCAACGCTTCGCGCCGGCGCTCATCGTTGACCGACTTGAGCGACAAGTCGACACTCTTGCGGTCCTTGCGCACCCTGGTAACCTTGCCAACTACCCGCTGGCCGACGCGAACGTGGCCGCGGATGTTCTTGACCCAGCCCGCGGCGATCTCGCCGATGAACACGAATCCCTCGCGGTCGTAGCCAACGAGGTTCAGGTAGGCCCCATTCTGCACGACGCTCTTCACCGTGCAAACGACCAGTTCACCCTCTTCGGGCCATTCCGACTTCGAGCCCATTCTTACAGCACCTGTTCACTCTAGGGTCTCGAGGACTTTGGCGCTCACCAATTCCGCCTTCCCTCCAGCCGGTCGAGCCAATGTGGCGCCACAGAGAATACAGGATATCTTTGTGCAGGCACGGACGAACAGAATCTGCTCGCTGCCGCAGTCAATGCACTCCACACGGTGGAACTTTCGCTCTTCGCTCATCTAGTCGTGCTCCTTCACTTGTCCACAAGTTCGAACTTCGACGCTCGCTTCCCCTTGGGAACATGCGCCTTACCAGTCTCGGTGCAGCGGAATATCAGGTTGACCCGGCGGGTTGGCTTCTCACGACCTTCGGGCTTGGGACGCGGGAATCCGCGGTACCCGGCGGTGACCCTTCGGAATCTGCGCTGGCCCCACTTGAGCTCGCTCGCCTTCCTCTTCTTCACTCGCTCGACGGTGTGCAGGGTGTGCTTGCCAGCCGCGGGGCTGTAGCGCATCACCTGACGTGGCATCTTAACCATCGTTGCAATCTCCATCGCCCTACGGGCGTGGCTTCGACCGACGGCCCCTATTTGAGCATGTCGTGGTTCACCGAGGCCACATTCGCTCGTGAGGTGGCGTTGGGGACTCCGAACTTCTAAGTCCCACTGGCCCCGCATCGTGTGCGATTGCGGTGATGCCTGAGACTGATTTGCTCGTCCACTTCTGGCTTCCACTAGCCCTGTTTCCGCTGGGTGTCGCCCTGATGCTGGCGCGAGATTCCACGCGCAAGTGGGCAGGGCGGGTGCTGCTGATCGGCTGCCTGCTGGCCCCGCTGCTATACCCTTGGGATTTCGCCTCCACAGGGGAAGGTCGGGCCCTGCACCTGGGCCTCGTGGTACTCGGGCCGACGCTGATGTGCGCTGTAGGCTGCCTGCTGGCATTGTTCGGCGGACCGACACCATTCGCTCCGCTTCCGGAGGGAGTCAGACCGGGTGGATTCCTGCTCCTCGCCGGTGGAATCGCCTGGTTTGGATGGTTGCTGTTCATCGAGCGGCCTGATATCTCAGGGTCGGCGAATCCATTCTGGCTACACCTCGCCACCAGCCTGTTGACGCTGCTGATCGTCATCGGTGGATTCGCAGCGGCGTTCACCGTCATGATGGGCGATCGACGCTGGAGTGAGGCTTTGGCGATGGGAGGCATCGCCATCACCTCGTTCATACTGCTCATCTTCCATCTAGCTCAGGGCACCGAACAAGACGACCCAGTCTTCTGGCGCAGCGCTTCGTGGGGTGCCCTTGGAGACCTGCTCGGCCTGCTCGTCGGCGGCGTAGGTGCGTTGTTGACCTTCGTACTTGTGGTGTGGATCGGTGAGCGGAACATGCCAGTTCCTGAACCGGTCGCGCCCTTGAGCGAGTCTGAGCAGGCGCGCGCTAGAGAGATTCTGGCGGAGCATGCCGGTGCATCGGGTGGTGAACAGGAATGAACACCGAGGACGGAGATGCGAAGCGCGACTGGCAGACGCTGGCGCTGGTCGTGCTCACGCTGATCCTGTGCATCTTCGTCGCCAACATCCACCTCGAGGTGCGCGGTGAGGTCTCCGACGTCGATATCGGAATGCGCTTCTTGCACTCCGCAATCGTCTCGTTCATGCTGACTACGGGCCTGCTGTTCATGTTCACATTGGCCTTCGCTCACAGACAGGCGCGTATCACCGAACAGGCTCTGGGAATGTTCCTGACGACCGTCGTGGCTGCTCTGGTCTATGGCTGGGTAATCGACGCCGGCTTGCTGCTTCCGGGGGTGGTCGGTGATGTCTGGTCGCAGTTCTCCACGACCGTGCTCAGGTTGCTCGTCGCCGAGTGCGCTGGCTGGATAGCACTCGGGATCTGCTTCGGACTGCTGCTGGCACTGGTGAGTGGCAGACGACATGCAGACGACCCCCTCCTTGAACTGAGTTCAGAGGACTTCACCGCCGCTGAAAGTGATGATTCGGCTGAATAAGTTGACCTGATTCTCCGGGTAATGCTCATAATGGGCGCACCGGTCGCCGGGCTGCCTACGGCAGAGTGGTGAGGACATGAGCAAGGGTACACCGAGCATGGGCAAGCGCCAGAAGAGCACCCACATCCGCTGTCGACGCTGTGGCCGACACTCATATCACAAGCAGAAGCGCAAGTGCTCCTCCTGCGGATACGGCGCGACGGCGCGCCTGAGGGGATTCCGCTGGGCCAAGCGCAATCGTAGGCCACCGGCGTGAGTAACTGAATCGATTAGTTGCCCAATGTCCAAATACCGACGGCTGGGCGGGCGAAGCGGGGATGCGATATGTGCGGCATCATCGGCATCGTGGGAACCCCAGATGCGATGGTCTCATCGCTGATTTATGACGGTCTGCTGGTGCTCCAGCACCGCGGTCAAGACGCCGCGGGCATAGTCACCTGCGCTCAGGAACAGTTCCACGCGCGCAAGGGGAACGGGCTTGTGCGGGACGTATTCTACAAGCGACACATCGGACGTCTGACCGGCTCTATGGGCATCGGCCATGTCCGCTACCCGACCGCTGGGACCTGCTCAACGGCCGAAGCGCAACCGCTCTACGTGAACTCACCCTACGGAATCACTCTGGCGCACAACGGGAACCTGGTCAACGCTGAGGAGCAGGCATACAAACTCTATCAGGATGATCTCAGACACGTGAACACCTCCTCGGATTCGGAGGTCCTGCTCAACGTTCTGGCACACGAGTTGCAGAAACTCGGGAAGCGGCAGGTGCTCATTGAAGGAGAGACCTATTTCGATGTCAGCCAAGTGTTTCACGCCGTTCGCGAGGCCCATTACCGCATCAGCGGGGGATACTCCGTCGTCGGCATGATCGCCGGCATGGGTATGTTCGCTTTCCGCGATCAGCACGGCATCCGCCCGCTGATCTATGGGAAGCGTGAGAGCGAGACTGGAACGGAGTGGTGTGTAGCCTCGGAGTCGGTGGCGCTCGACACGCTCGGATTCGAGATTGTGCGCGATGTCGAACCGGGAGAGTGCCTTTTCTTCACCATGAACGGAGAGGTCTACGAGATGCCGTGTCATTCGGAACCGAAGCTCAGCCCGTGCATCTTCGAATACGTCTACTTCGCTCGTCCTGATTCGGTGATCGACGGCATGTCGGTCCATCAGGCGCGCCTGAACCTGGGAGAGCGACTGGCACACAAGTTCGAGCGTCTCAAGCCGGACCATAGGGTCGATGTCGTGATGCCAGTCCCCGACAGCGGACGCATCGCTGCCATGCAACTAGCCGAAACGCTCGGAGTCCCCTGTCGCGAGGGCTTCGTCAAGAACCGCTACGTCGGTCGCACATTCATCATGCCTGGACAGGCAGAGAGGCAGGATTCGTTGCGCAAGAAACTCAACCCGATCCCAGCCGAATTCGAGGGGAAGGTAGTGTTGCTCGTCGATGATTCGATCGTGCGCGGAAACACCTCCCGCAAGATCGTGGATATGGCGCGCGCCGCTGGTGCAAAGAAGGTCTACTTCGCCTCGTCCGCCCCGCCGCTGATTCACCCCAACGTCTACGGAATCGACATGCCGGCTCGCTCAGAGTACATCGCCCACGGGAAGACATCTGATGAGATCGGTCAAGCCATCGGCGCTGACTTCCTGCTCTACCAGGACCTCGACGACCTGATCGCCGCGTGCAGCGGGGGAAGCATCGACATCGACAGTTTCGACACATCCTGCTTCTCTGGAGAATACGTCACCGGTGATGTCACTGAGAAGTACTTGGCACTGCTCGAGGCCAGGCGCAATGACGCAGCCAAGATAGAGAGAGAGAACGGCATCAACGATGAGCCGATTGATGACGACAACATCGAACTGCACAACGAGGAATGATTCGCGGCCCCTCCGGGGTGTCACCTGAACGCCGAGAGGTCAATGAAGGGCTGGCCAATCGCTGTGTGGTGCGACGATGCAGCGTTGGATAGTGCGAATGGCTGAGATTCAACTAAAATCGCGTCCGGTTCGTCGCCATATGCGCATCGCTATGGAGCGACAACTGAAGGCGCAGGCGAAACTGCGCGGCGTCGAACTTTCGCTGCAACCATGGCATGGGCTCTTGCTGGCACACGCGCCGGACGACTCCGACCCCGAGGCTGCCGCCGACGCCTTTCGGCACACCTTCGGAATCGTCGCCATCGACCCGGCCGAGCAGGTGGATGCGGCTCCCGAATCCGTCGCAGACGTGCTCGAGGCGAGAGGGTTCCCAGAGGAAGTGGGTAGCACATTCGCCATCCGTTGCCGCAGGCACGGACCGAAAGGAAAGTGGAACAGCCAGCAGTTCGCTTCCGCACTGGGAGCAGAGGTCCAGAGGAGAGCACCACATCTGGAGGTGGACCTCGGTGAACCAGACTGGGAGGTACGAGTGGCATTGATGCCAGATTACGCGTCGGTGCTTGCAGAGAGAATTCCCGGACCTGGGGGTCTTCCCACTGGAGTGCAGGGGAACGTGAGTGCGAAACTGGCTGATGAGTCGGACTTGCTAGCCGCTTGGCTGGTGATGCGGCGTGGTTGTCGCATCATCCTCGATGACGACGCTGACCCTGCTCTCCGGGCACAACTCACGGATTGGGATGCGGCACTCGCCGACGATG
Organism: uncultured euryarchaeote; assembly: GCA_937897085.1. Classification (GTDB taxonomy): domain Archaea; phylum Thermoplasmatota; class Poseidoniia; order Poseidoniales; family Thalassarchaeaceae; genus JAKUTA01. Next base: position 18,122 of record CALCOR010000371.1, read on the forward strand.
AATGGGCGCTGAAGTTGAACAGCGGACCGGGGCCGGGACACGCAGGCAGGGTGTGGGGCCGCGTCGGTGCTGATCTCGACGAATTCGAGGCTGCCGATGACCGAAAGGTCCCTCTGGTGCGGCTGGAACCGTTGGCTGGTTGGAGCGAAGGGCAGCTCATCGAGTTGAAGCACCGGTTCGGGATAGCCTGATATGCGAACCTGTACAACCTCGGACCGAATCACATGCCGATGGTCATCGACCCTCTAGAGGTGCTTCCCGCGAGCACCCAAGTCACTGCTCTGGCTCTTGCCGCGGATGGCTCGTGGCTCGCCTGGGGAGATGAGCAAGGGAACGTCAGCATCCACCAGAGGGAGGGGGGCGACGCACCGTCATTCACAGTAGATGGTGGGGTGTCTCATATCGCCATCTCGGATCAGGGAATGCTCATCGTCGGAAGCCATTCCGGAGACCTGTTCGGTCACGAACGACTCGGCGGACGGCGCTGGACCCACAGTCTCGGAGGGGGATGCGACCATCTGGCGGCCTCTGCGAGCGGTGACCTGATCGCCTCCATCGACGGGGCGCGCTTACTGCATCTGCTCACAAGCGAGGGGAGACTGCTCGGGCATCATCAACAGGGCGAACTCATGCTGCTGGCGGTCGCACCGGACGGACAGTTGGTCGCCGTCGCAGATGACGAAGGTAACGTCACCGTCCTCTCCCGGGACGGAGCGGTTCGCTTCCGCCGTGAACAACGGGGAGAGAGTGGAGAGCGGGTGACCGCACTCGAGTTCCTCGCCGACGGGCACCTGTGCGTCGCGCGCGAGGCGCTCGGAGTCACACTCGGAGACGAGGAGGAGATCGCGCTCGAATGGTGGAATCCACTGGGAACTGAGATCGGCAGGGTGGAACTCGGCAGCCGCTGCGAAGTGCTCTCAGCGAGCGGGGATGGAGTCGATGCCGGTCTGTTCGACGGCAAGGTGCTCCACTTCTCCGCCGACCGTAGCGAATCCCTGCGCCATCGCTCCGCGTACAGCATCAGTGACCTGTCCTCTTCTGGTGACGACCTGCTCGTCGCCTCTTGGTTCCAGGTGCGCTGCATCGATGCGGCGGGAGATGAGCGGTGGCAGGTCGAGCACGTCGGGCTTACCCAGATGCTGCGGGCCTCGAGTGACGGGAGGATGATCTCCGTAGCCGGCGACAACCAGAACGACTACACGCGTGAGAATCAGGTGCTGCTGATCGATGCGAACGCAACTCCCTACATGCAGCAGGAGGGCGAGGACATCGATGCCGACCTGGCAGCGTTCGGCGGCGAGGAGAGCGAGGACACCGCCCGTATCACTGATGAGACGGCGTACGCCGACACCGGTGGTGCCGCCATGGAGACCCTGCTCACTGAGGATGAGTGGAAGGCCTGGTCGGGGGACGGCAGAGGTGGCGATGGAGACAGCAGTCAGCTGCTCGATCTGCTGGAACAGGAGATGACTCTCACCGATGCGTCCGAATCGGATGATTTCGACATCATGGAGGGGCTGGCGGACAGCGGTGGCATCGGTAACCTTCCACCTGTATCAGACGCCGGTGAAGACCAGGTGGTGGCTGCCGACGAAGATGGAACGGTGGTCGTCCTGTTGGATGGAAGCCACTCCTACGATGAGGATGGCGAGATCGTCAAGCACGTCTGGAGGGATGAGAACAACCGGGTTCTCGGAGAGGTGGCCCAGGTGAAGGTCAAACTCCCCCGTGGCAATCACACGTTCACGCTCACGGTCACCGACAATGATGGTGCCAGCACAGGTGACACGATCACCGTTCAGGTCCAGTGAGTCAGTCGAAGTGCTGGCTGGCGTACGACCTGGCTTGTTCCGCAGTGTATCCCATGGCGATGAGCTGCTGCTCATACTGCTGCTGTTCGGGGGAGATCGCGGTCGCCCAGGCCTGTTCATGCATCTGAGCGCTGGAGCCCTTCTTGCCACGGCGCAGCACCATCACCAACATCGTCACGATGAGCAGCAGCAGGAGGCCGCCTCCGATTGCTGCCAACATCATCCCATTTTCGCCGCCCAATCCCAAGAAGGAATCGGACTCGTTCTCACTGGTGTCAGGTTGTGTGGTTTCGTCAGGATTCTGACCCTCAGGCTCAGGCTGAGGCACGCAACCGGTCTCGTTCACCACGACTCCTGCAGCGGTTCCGGGGCAGGCATCGTCGGCATCGGGTACGCCGTCGTCATCGCTGTCAGGAATCCAGATCGGGCAACCGGTGCCGTTGGTTCCGCCGGAAACTCCAGCCTCTTCCGGGCACTGATCTCCTTGAGTGCCCGAGGCGTTGTCACCGAACATGTCGCCATCGGTATCGAGCCACTGCGTGGGGTCGGTGAAGAAATCGTCACCTTGGTTCGACCAGCCATCGCCATCGAGGTCCTGACAACCGACCAGATCCTCCGTCGAGTCGCCGCCGCTTTCGGGGCAGTCGTCCTCGTCGTTGGGGATGCCGTCGCGGTCGACGTCATCGGCCCAGAACTCATCGAGGTTGATGATGCTGAAGTTCGCTCCGTAGAGCACGTTGTTCGACTCTTCTTGCTCGGTGACCGCATCTGTCGAGTCAATGGTCAACCTGCAGGAGTAGTTGCCCGAAGGGATGTCGTGACCGAGGGTCATGGACCCTGAGGCGGAGATTATCTCTCCGTCGAGTCCCATCAGCCCGCCGTCATGTGTTCCGTTGAGCAGTTCGACGACTTCAGAGCCGTTCTCAGCGACCAGCGTGAACACCCAGTCGAACGGAGTCGTGCTGGGTCCGCCCACCGAATCCGCAGTGACACTGAATGTGAACTCGCCCCCCGTCCAAACTTCCGTCGAATCGCCCGGAAGAACCTCGGGGCAGTTCACCTGCGTGGCAGCGAGGTCGGGCAACGGTGGGTCGATGGAGGCGAGCGAGAGGTTGTATGTTCCCTCTCCACCGTTGGCGTGGACGGTCAGCAGATAGTTGCCGGCAAGGTCCGCGGGATTGATGGCGCTGGTGTCGAAGTTCAGCGGCTGTCCTGCGGAACTGATGTTCACCAATTGGTTGCCCTGACCATCGGCGATGGACAGCGCGAAGTCCTGCTCTGAATTCTGGTCGAGCGTGATGTTCACGCCATGCATGCCGGCGAGGTCGAAGGCGTATGCGTCCATCTGGTCCATCTCGTCTAGGCAGCCCATTCCCGAGGTGGTCGGGTTCACCCCGAGAGTTGGGGCGGTCATCGCAGTGGCACCCGCATCAGCCCCGTTGCCCAGGTCATCCTCGGGCACGCAGTCGAAGGCTGGAGGTACGGTGCTGCCATTGGTCCAGATGTGCAGCGTGTACGGCCCGGAACCAGAGAACTTCCAGACAACGATGTAGTACGTGCCCCCTAGTTCGGACCAGTTGGTTCCGATCGTCGAGACGTTCTCGTCAGATTCATCCCAGTTGCTCGATAAGTTGACGAGTTCATCATTCGCGTCGTACAGAGTGAGATCGTTGTCCGCACCCATCTGTCCGTCCAGATGGGCTGACAATTCCTGTCCATCGAGTATGTTCACGGCGTAGTAATCAATGTTATCCGAACCTTCGAAGCAGCCTGTCACGGTCCCCGTGTACTCCGAACCCAGATCGACCGCCGTCCCAGGTTCGTCACCGGCGTCGGTGCCCGTGCCAGCATCAGCAGCTATGTCGGAACAACTGACGAAAGTGCCGACAGTGACGTTCGCCGAACTGTACTCGTAGTTGTTGCTCTCGTTGGATTCTGTCAGGTTGTCAAACCCGTCCAACCAGACGACCCAGAGGTAGGTGCCGTTGGGAACGTTGTCCGAAATCGTCAGTTCAGTAGCCATCTGCTGGCTCTGGTTGGCCGCCAGCGTTGATCCTTGAGTGGAGAACTCATTGCCATAGGAATCCTCGATCAGGTAGAAGTTCCAGGTATCATTTGGATCTTCCAGAGCGAAGAAGATGTCGTAGGTTTCGTTCAGGTCGGCAGGTCCGTTGTTTGTGACCGTGTAAGTCAGGTTGACCGTGTCACCCACCTCGAACGCGGTCAGGTTGCTGACGACGTTGGAGGGAGACATGTCGGGATGAGGAACACTGGCGTTGGTCCACGCATCGAATGAATAGATGCCATCGCCACTGTACTGTTCGACGATGAAGTAGTACGTCCCGGCAACACCCGATGCGCTGGACCCGGCAGTTGACACCTGTTCAAGCGCACCAATACCCGCCGAATAGTCCAGCATGTTCCCATTCGCATCCTCGAGGTAGATGTCGAAATCGTTGGTCGAGACGGGTGCTGGAACTGTCAGTTCAAACTCAACGTCATTCCCTGAGGAACTCATCGAGAATGAGTAGTAATCGTAGTAATCGTTGCTGTCGACACACCCTGTATTGCCAGTGAAACTCGGGTCAGAGCCGAGAGACTTGGCGGTAGAGTTGCTGTTGCCCGCATCTCCCGGAGTACCGCCGTCATTCTGAACTGAAGGACACGAAGCGCGTCCGCCCGCACGCGAGGCGATTTTTTTCAACTCGAACTTCTCTGATTCGTTCGTCTGGTCATCTCTTGGACGATCGTCACCAAACCACTCATCCGGCCCACTGACGACAGCCAGCGGAAGCAGTATGCTTCCGAGCAGCAGCGTCAGCACGAACCAGCCGCGTAACTCAACCTTCATGTTCACCAACGGCCGGTCGAATGTCGCGTGGGTAATCAAGCCATTGCCGGCACGTGCCCGCGCTGACGTGCGCATCCACGCCCTACCGCACCAAGTTCTGTGAACTCAGTCGTAATAGTGATCCGCGTATGTTTTCGCCTGCTCTGGCGAGTATCCCTGATCGATGAGTTGCTGCTCATATTCCTGCTTGGCAGGAGTGACCACCGTCGGTGTGGGTTCCTCCACGATTGGTTCTGAGACGATTGGTTCTGAGACAGTGGGGGCTGAGGAGATGGGAGCTGAGTCCGTCTTGCTGGCACTCAGCAACAGTCCGATTTCATCCTTGGTGATGAACAAGGTCACTATCACGATGATGAGTAGGATGCCACCTGCGGCTGCTGCCAACATCATCACGCTGATTCCTCCTAATCCCCCTCCTTCACCCGTCGGTTCCGAATCTCCATCGGAGCCTGTGTCTTCATCTTGGGGTAGGTCACAGGCATCACCCACGCCGTCTCCGTCTGCATCCGCCTGATCGGCATTGGCAGAGTAAGGGCAGTTATCATCGGCGTCA
>CALCOR010000372.1 GCA_937897085.1 uncultured euryarchaeote
CGGACCTCTCTGGGGGGCCATCGCTGACAAATGGGGGCATCGAAAACAGATGATGACTTTCGGGGTTGGCGGCGCTGCACTGCTGATGCTGACCTTCCCTTTCCTGCCGCTCGAGGCCTACATCATCGCTTCGACCGCCCAAATCGCCCTCTTCGCAACCGTGAGAGTAGGGGTGGCTGTCGGTACCGAGTGGTTTCCCGAACAGAAGGGGGAGTACCTCGGAGTTCTCTACGCGTTCGCCTCCTTCGCAGCTGCTGTCGGCTCGATGGTCTGCAGCCGATTCTATGTCACATTGCTACCGATGGGAACAACGTACGCGATGCTGGGAATCGTGGGTGTGTCGGTCCCCGCCCTCCTCGTTGGAGCGTGGATGGTGTCGAAGTTCGAAGGGGATGAGTTTTCTTGGCCTGTGTGGATGTTGCGGGGTGAGAAGAAGCCCGAGCCGCTGAAGTTGACCTTCAGCGAGAAAGTGGGGATGTTCCGAGGCATGTTGCGCTTCGAGAGCAAATGGACACTGCTCTGTCTGCTCGGCGTCCTGCTCGTGGCCATCCCGCGCGGTGCCGTGGTGCTGACCGCTCTGCGCTATCTCGAGGTGGTCGGCTTCGACGTAGACTTCACTGGACTGCTGGAGGCGTGGGCAGTGATTGCTGTCCTGATCCTCTATGCGATCATCGGCAAGGTATGCGACGACCGAGGTCCGCAGACCGTACTGCTCTGGTCGGCGGCGACCTATGGCACGCTCTGGTCGATCTTCAGCATCGGACTGCCGCCGATGCTCGCAGTGCTCATCTTCGTCGTCCCGATCTACCCGATGCTGCTGGTCTCAAACGACGCCCTGATGGCGAAGTTCACCACAGAAGAAGAGCGCAACCGCGGTATCGGCATGGCGAGCCTGGTCGCCTTCGTCGGCCAGTCGATCGGAATCTTGGCAGGATTCTTCGTGATTGGCTACCTAATCACTGGTGGCAAGACCGACATCATCGCCTACGAGACCTTCTACCAAGCGAACATTCCTCTATGGATAATCGCCATCTCGTTCACCTACTGGCTGGCGAAGCGCATCGGATCCAGCGAGAATGTACTCGAGGCGGAGTTGACCGAGGGCTGACCCCTTGCGCTCAGTTCTGATAGGAGAGCGAGAGCGCGAACGGACGGCCATTGAACTCTACCTGGGAGCTCAGGATGTGGAATATCCCCCGATTGGGAATCTGCACTTCATGCAGACCGTCGGCGGTGAACGACTGCGGTGCCAAGCCCATTCCAAGACCAGTCGCCTTCAGAATCGCTTCCTTGGCCACCCACAGCTCGGTGGTGCGCACACTCGCCTGTTCAGCGTTCTCGTCCCACAGTTTCCCGAGTATCTTGCGCTCCCCGGGGCTTGCCATCAATGGCAGGATGTTGCGCTGCCGGGTAACGTCGAGTGGTTCCAGATCTAGGCCGATCGCCAGCCGAGTAGGCCCGATGACGACGGCGGCGACACCACCGCTGTGGGCGATCGACACAGAGGGTGGGAAGTCGAGTCCGGCGATCATCGGTCTGCGGTAGGCGTCTCGGTCGATGCGCAACAGATTCGGGTCATATCCTGAGAGGAACAGCAGTTGCGCCAGCAGGTAGCGGCCTGAAGCATGCTCCTCAGCTCGTTTTGCACTCTTGAAACGTATCGCCTCATTACGATTGACGAGCGGTACCTCGCGAACATCAGGCGGAGGTGCGGTCGGCTCTGTGGCGCGCACCGGTATCCACGCCGCAGTCACCCCAGGAGGAGTTCCCAAAGGCAGGTCGAGGGAGGCGGGGGGAGCGGCAGGAGTCCACATTTTCATACCCCAGTAATTCAATTGGAAAGATGATTTTTCAATTGCGTTTCAACTTGAACTCCTTCTCGGGCTCAACCGGAGCCATCCCCTTCAGGCGCACCCCGTTGAGCGCCAGCACCGGATAGTCGTCTGCATCGACGATCAAGACGTCGTGCAGGGTGACTCCATCTGGCTCCGCCGCCCGCCGAACACTGCGCACACGAAGGCCGCCGGCTACCGGGGTCTGCAGAAGTTCAACCTGCTCGATGCCGATGGGCAGCGATTGCAAGCCGTCTATCTCCATCGCCACCATGCCCGCGTTCTGGAAGCCGACCTCGATGAGCATCGGCAGTGCCTCGAGAAGGACCGGTTCGTCCGCGAACTGGTTCCCGTTCGGCAACTCGCTGCGCATCAGGGCGATTCCATCGCAGCCCACATCTCCGTTCACGCTCGAACCGGCAATGATGCCACCGTGGGCCTGGAATCTCGGTCCATGGAAGAAGCGCTCGTAGATGAACGTGGTCGGAAGCGTGGCGGGGCCGCGCTCCGGAAGGCCAATCGCTGGAATGTGCGGCACCGGCTTCCCTGCACCCTGTTTGAGCAGGCGCACAGTGCCAGCGTGATGCTGACGGGGCTCTCCGAACACCTCACCAGCCTTGTTCACCAGATCGGACTCGAGGGTGCATTCGACCCACACATGCGCATCATCCTGGCGAGCGAACCTTGCCCGCGCACGCACCTTCTGCTCGTCGCGTACCAGTTTGACAGGTAGACCGAAGCTAACGTCGTCGAATCCGGACAGGGAGCAGGCAGGCCACAGAAGTTGGGCTACCTCGGCGAACATCTCCAGCGCCATCACTCCGGGCAGGTATGGCGTGCCATCGATCGCGTGGTCGGAGAGGAACGGAAACTGCTGCACGTCCAGAGTGCACTCGCTGACGAGAGTCTCGTAGGGGTCATGTTCCACGATTCGGTCGATGAAAGGGAAGCGAGCAGGCTCGGCGAGCAGTCCAGCCACGTCGGGTGCAATCCTCTGCGGCGGCTCGCGGGTGCTCTCAGACTCATCCAATACCCCCAGCCTGCCGGCTATGACCACCATTCGCTTGCCTCCGCACATCACCTCATCAACGAACAGTTCGACTCCTTTCTCCACGGGAATGGTCTCGATGCCGGCGGTCTCGAACACGGTCTCGATGCTTCCTCGTGTGGCCATCCCCACATCGCGCCATCCAGACCATGCTATCGCCACCGCTCTAGGATCCTCTTCGCTGACAGCGAGGCGGCACATCTCGGCGTCTAGGACGCAGTTGGCCGCCGCGTAGTCAACCTGTCCGGCGTTTCCGAAACGACCGGCTATCGAGGTGAAGCAGCAGACGAAGCGCAGGTTCGCATCGTGGTCGCGGGCGGCGTTGGCGAGTGTCAGCCAGCCGCTCACCTTGACGGCCATCACCTTGGCGAACATCTCGAAACCCTTGTCGCCGAGCAGTTTGGAATCCTCCATGCCGGCGCCGTGAACGATGCCGGTCACTGGACCGAACTCATCTGCGAGTTCAGAGAAAACCCGATTCACATGTTTGGGGCGGATGACGTTGCAGTGGTGGTATGTAGCGTGGTTTCCGCTGGCCTCAATCGCCTCCAGAGTCCGCAATATGTCCAGTGAACGCGTCACTTTCGACCACTCCCCCTCCCACTCGACAATCGTCACAATGCCGCCCTCTGAGCCCTGTTGCATCCGCTCACGCACTGCCAGTTTGCGTGCTTCCAGCGCCTGTTCGTCCGCGGACAGCAAGTCCGCCACCCCGTGGTCGAGTTTGGTGCGACCGAGCAGAGCGAAATGTGCCCCTACATCTGGATTGGCCTCGGCCAGACCAACGATGCAAGCCGCGGTCACGCCCGAGCCGCCTCCGGAGACTACCCAGACATCGTCAGAGGCCAATCGGGTCGGCTCGGTCTCCAGCCGCTCGTCGTAGAGACACATCTGCCAACGGCGGCCGTCCGCATCGATGCTGACCTCGACCGGTCCCGGCTGATCGAGTTCGTCGAGTATGCGTTGGGCGAGCGCGTCGGGGTCGGTGAGTTGGTCGGGAGCGACATCGAGCGCACGGCAGCGTAGCCTCTCGCGCTCGCGCGCGTACGATTTGACAATGCCATGAGCTCCCGCTCCGAGCGGGTTGAAGCGCTTGCCTCCGTTGCCGTGGCGTCCGTCGAGAGCGCTCACGGAGCAGATGATGCCGCCGGCGCGCACGCCAAGGTGGTCATCCACCGCCTGTAGAATGCCGAAGAATCCGTGCGCCACCATGGTCGTCTGCGCCTGATTGGTCACCTCGGCCCACGCCATACCGGTGAGCGTGAGCGGTGCGAGGTGGATCACCCCTGAGACATCGATGTCACCGAGATGCTCGTGCAACTGACCGAGTTGCTGCTCGTTGCCCGGATTCAAGCGTATGATGTCGACTCCGGCCTCGTGCTCGACTTTGATCTTAGATACGATGCTCGGGTCGAGCATCAGCCGGACAGCCTCCACACCAGCCGCCTCCAGTTTGTGCGACAACGCTTCGGAGACTCCCCAGTTGTCATCGGTAATCAGCACGTAACTGCCCTTGAGGAACACCGGATCGGGCTCGCCCGCCTCAGCCTCCTCGACCTCCACCTGCCAGCGACGGACCGTGGATTCGGCGACCGGCTCCTGTGCTGGGGGTTGTGAAATCGCCTCATCCTCCGCTTCCACCTCTGCGGATGGAGCGGGAGAGGGGTCAGGCGCTGCCTCGAACTCGGAAGTGCCCTTCATGCCCTGGATGTAGGAGATCATGTGGTTGAGTGTAGGGTGATCACGGAGCTGGAACGATTCGTCGACTGGAATCTCGAAGGC
>CALCOR010000373.1 GCA_937897085.1 uncultured euryarchaeote
AAGCGATCAAGTTCCAATGGGATGTCAGTGAGTTTTCCAAAAATATGCAGCCGGCCGGTCTCTGACAGCAATCTACCACCGCTGCCCTCTGCCTGGTATCCAGTTAGGAGAATAGCATTGCGCTGATCGTTGCGCAGCCGATTGAGGTACCAAACTGCTGGACCGCCGTCAAGCATTCCACTTGTGGTGACGATTACATCGGCGGACAGTGCCTTCTTGCGATCTGACTTGCTGCTCACTCGCTTGGACCAACGAAACGCCTCCTTCAATCCCTTAGGGTCGTTTACGAACTCCGGATGTTCAAGGAATGTCTTGGTGACGCGCTGACCCATACCATCGAAATGCACGTTGAGTTTTAACTTGGAATTCCATAGCATCTTCAACACATCCTGGGAGCGCCCGTTGGCGAAAACAGGAACCAATGCAGTGCCACCTCGTTCCACAACCTCAACGATGCGGTCGATGAAGCGCTTCTCCTCCACTGCACGTTCAGGATGATCTGAGTCACCATATGTGGCTTCCATGAACAGAACATCTGCCTGCACGGGTTGAGCACCATGGTTTGTGGGAGAATCACGCGTGTCAAAGTCCCCAGACCATAGAATCCTTCTATCTGGTGTCTTGATTTCATACATCACCGCGCCAACGACATGCCCAGCTACGTGCGAGCGCCAACGCCAATCTCCCATTTCATTCCACACACCTGTAGGATGAGAATGTAGGTAACTCAAGGCATCCTCAAGATCTCGCTTGTCCCAAGGCAATGGATCCCCCTCGATGCTGCTCACCTTGTATGAGTCACGCCAGAGCATCTCAGCAAGGTCAGCGACAACAGGAGTGACATGTAGATTGGTTCGGTGTGCAGCAACCAACCATGGAGCCATACCAAAATGGTCTAGATGAGCATGGGTAAACAATGCGTCAGTGACCTAAGGAGCTTCATCAGGATAGCGCGGAGGGTTAGATGGAAGAAAACCATAATCGATCAGTAAGGAAGTGCCAGTTGAGTCTTCGAGCACACAACCTACGTTGCCAACCTCATCCCCACCACCTAAGAAATGATAGCGCAGTCTCCCTTTCTCAACAGGTGAAGAAGGATAACTTGTCATCTGACCAGGTGTGTAGAGGACCATCGCTAACGAAATCGAGCCGCGGCTCACTGTGAATGAACGTTTGGATTGTCAAAACCCACCCCCTTATTTCCAGTGCAGAATATGAAAGACGAAACTCACTGATCATGATGACGCTGAAACTCACATAATCACTATACTCCAAACGCGCCTTAACTTGAACAACTGCTGCTATCGCCACACTCAACAGACATATTCTCTCTGCTGCATTACCTTGATATTCATCTTCAGTGGAAATGAAGGGGTAGGTGAAGATTGAAGCGAGCCATCCTTCCCCATTCTCAATGTGGCAAGACGAGAAGGTGACCTATTCATCGTTGATGACGATCGCTGCTACGGCTGTGCTGCCTGCATCGCTCTGTGCCCTGTAGACGCTTTGACTCTGGAAGAGCTTCTGGCAATCGTTGACGAGCCGACCTGCACTCATTGTGAACTCTGTATCCCTGCTTGTCCTGTCCACGCTCTCGCGATCGTACCCCAGGAACAAGTAGATTCTGCGACATCCAGTTCAGGTTGAGGTGAACATCGATGCTCATCGCCATTGCTGGTTCAGGGTCCGCCGGCCTTTGCTGCGCGCATACCTTGATTGATTCCGGTGTTCCCGCAGATCAAGTCACCCTGATTGATGCTCGTGCTGAGGTTGGCTCTCCTTCACATAAGCCAGGGCTGCTCAACCACAGTGAGCTTTGGCAACTCCAACTACAGTCTTGGGGTCTCACCGAACAGACATACCCACATCCAACTCCTTCCGACGCCATCGGCTTGAGACGAGAATGGCTTGAGAAGAGCCTCGCCATCGGTGCTGCGGAGCGAGGTGTACATCTGTTCGTAAAGACTCGAATCATTTCCTCTGAATCTCTTGATTCTAGATGCAGGTTGATTTGCAGTGATGTCGGTGGTCTCGAAGGAGGTGTCTGGGATGGTGATCTTGTGGTCAATGCGCTTGGAAGACCTCCTGCAGCATTAGGAAAAGATGTGGACCATACCGTTCTTGCGTCACTATCAGATAATAATCTGATATCAATTGAAGAATTGGAGAATCCCATTGAATTATCATGGTCAGGAATCATCACATCTAAGAGGTGGGATGTAGCATTGGACGCGCACTCATTCAGGCGTGGTGATGGCACCTGGGAGACTTGGTATCAGGACTCACAAAGCGTACTCGATCAAGAATCAGCTTTGGAGGAGTTCTCAGGATCATTTTCCGAATTCAAGTCGGCTTGCGTCGATGCCTCTCTCACTCGAGGTGTGGCACTGGCTCAAGCAGCGCTGGAGCGCTTGTGAGTGAAGGGCAATGCCAAAGCGTGACGCCATCTCGCCCACTTCGATGGAGCCCGTCAGCCATCCGTCGTTGCTTGCCTACGTTCAGGACCGCTCGATGGGCGCGCGACACATCATCCTTCTAGATCCAGACGACCAGACTCCCGAGGTGGCCGCAGCAAGAGCGGTCGCAGCGGTGTCAGCAGGCAGTCGTATGGTGTTCATCGGTGGTTCAACAGGAACCGACGATGACAATGTGCACGCGACTGTGTTGGCAGTTCAGGAGGCGCTGGAGTTGTGCGCCTGGAACGCTAGTCAAGATTCAGGATTGTCTGAGGATGACTGGAAGGTACCAGTCGTGTTGTTTCCAGCAGGAGCCCATGCGCTTTCCCCTCTGGCTGACGGGATTACATTCATGATGCTCATGAACAGCCACGACCGGCGTTTCATCATCGGCGAACAGGTTACTGCGGCGTTGCAGTTGAAGGAAGCAAAAGTGTCGCCCCTGTCAATGGGGTATCTCGTGTGCGCGCCGGGGGGCGCAGTGGGTGTGGTGGGTAAGGCAGACCTGATCCACTTAGATGACACAGACAAGGTGCGAGAGTACGCGGTGTGCGCCGAATACTTCGGCTTTGACCTTCTCTATCTCGAGGCTGGTAGTGGTGCGGACACCCCTGTTTCATCTGATCTGATTCAAGCCGCAAAGGGGGCCTGCGACCTCACACTGATTGTAGGTGGAGGAATCAGGGACGGGCAGTCAGCCAGACGGGCAGTGCATGCAGGAGCAGATTGGGTTGTGACGGGTAGCTTGACCGAGGAGTTCGATGATCCCGATGAGTTGCAAAGAACACTTTCCCAGTTAATCAGCAACATAGGGAGCACATGAGATGACAGTTCTCCTGAAGTTGTTCATTGGCAAACTTGTCCTGTGGCTGCTTTGGGTAGTAGCCATCATCGCCGGCGTCTACGTATATCTCAACAACTACCCGGCAGAGGGGTGGAAAGATTGGCTTTGCCTAGCTCCTGTCGGGGCCTTGCTTTCCTTGCTAGTGGTACTCGATCTCATACCATCCACAGTCATCAAAATACTTGACATGTATCAGAATCGCTATGGATATGCGATGAAGTACGAAGATGAAGATGACTGATGTTGTTCAGTCCTCTAGTTCATCGATGTCACGCAGTGCAGGGGCAGCAGTTCCCCCTGGTGATTCAGGTTCTTCAACTGGTTCTGAATCCTCTTCCTCACTCCCTTTTCTCCTAGATTTCATCTGCTCGTGCGCCTTCAGTACTCCTAGAGATTCTTGGAACGCGCTGCTGACGACCTCTCTCGTCCGCTCAGATTTACGCATGCTATCAGTCTCAGCAGCCAATTGCTCGTACATCTTCTCCAGTGCCGCCAACTCAGCCGTGCGGTCACTCAACCCTCCTTCTATGTCGCCCAAAGTGAGTTTCAACTCCTGAACCTGCTCGTCTCGCTCAAACACCTCACGATGCAGTCGGCGTTCCCTGCGTCGGATGGCTTCGTACTCTCGGTTACGTTCGAGCAA
>CALCOR010000374.1 GCA_937897085.1 uncultured euryarchaeote
ATCCACCTCGAATGACGAGAGTTTCACCGTTCTCAACTCTACCGCGGGACCATACTACATCTATGTCTACGGATGGCTTGGGGACATCAACACGTACAACTTGACTACCACTGCTGTCAACTGGAGTGCTCAGAATGACGCCGGTTCAGGGGGTGATGTGGGGGACAACGCCTCGATGGCCTACACCTTGACTCCAGGAAATCACCAACAGTACACCGGATATGTAGACCAGACTGATATCGAGGATTGGTACAACATCTCGGTGCCGACTGGATATGGCATATCCGCCAACTTGTCGTTCGGCGCCAGCAACGACATGGACCTCTATCTGGTCAATTCCCAAGGCACCAGCATCATCGATTCGAGTTACTTCTCGAACCCTGAAACGGTTACGAGTAACGGCACCACGGTCGGTGGCTCAAACGTCTACATCGTCATCGATGCGTACACGGGATCCGGCACTTACACACTGGACATCTGGATGTTCGCCGCCACCAACGCCACCGCTCCGACAGGAAACGTGCAGACGGTGATGTACAACAGCACGGACGGCGAGTTCTTGATGACCAACCTGACGAACAACGCGGCGTACGATCTGGACGTCTACCTGCTGTCCTGGAACGGTAGCAACTTCACCACGTTGGCTTACGTGCCGTTGAACTGGACAGCGAACTCGACGACTCACAGTGAGCCGGTCTGGTACTGGTGGGACCCCGAAGAGAACTGGTACTGCCTGTATGGAGAGATGTACGATGCCTCGCTGGGCACCTATATCGACGACGACATGGATTGCATCTACTTCGAGATGATGGAAGCGACCGTGACATCGGATACGAGCGGCACGTTGGATGCGCAGAATCTCACCAACGGTGAGAGTTACTCGTACCAATGGTACCTGTACATCGGTGGAGGAACCACCTACTTGCAGTCAGGCAGCGGGAATTTCACTGCGTCGGGCACTTCGCAGGCGATCAACCTCGGATGGAACCAGCCCAACAGCGGCACGCAGCGCTGTCTGACCGTAGTGCTCTACAACTCGACGAACGTGCCCGTGGGATACCACGAGGACTGTTTCGCCCCGACTTGGCCCGGTGTCACGGTGACCAGCGTGACCACCAACAACGCATCCGCGTCGAACACGGTCTACTCGAGTACGAACGACCTGACGGTGAGCGACACCTACGGAATGCAGTCATTCGTCTACTGGTACACCAACAGCACAATCTGGGATAACTCGGCGTACACCAATTTCACTGCCACTGGTTCCAGCATGAACTTCTCCTGGAACTTCGTCACCCCGACGATGAGTTCGGTTTACTGCGCTGACACATACCTGTACGACGTGAACGGCTCATTGCTCGATTGGGACACGTCATGTTTCACCATCTTCAACGATGATGACCTCGATGGAGTCTGGAACGAAAACGATCTCTGCCCGAACACGGCTTCGAACGCGACGGTCGACCAGAACGGGTGTGCTTCGACACAGCGGGATACTGACAATGATGGTGTGAACGACGCCTTCGACGCCTTCCCCTTCGACTCCACTCAGTGGGCGGACACCGATGGTGACGGATACGGTGACA
>CALCOR010000375.1 GCA_937897085.1 uncultured euryarchaeote
AAGTTTTCGCGCCTGCTGCGCCCCGTAGGGCCTGGATTCGTGTCTCAGAATCCATCTCCGGGCAATTGCTCTCACAACCCGTACGCGTTGAAGGCTAGGAGGTCCGTTACACCCCCTACAACCTGATACGCCGCAGACCCATCCTGTGCCGCCGGAGCTTTCAGCCACTCACCGTTCCAGGCGTAGTGACCCATGGGGTATTGTTCTCACTTTCGCGAGGTTATCCCCCAGCACAGGGCAGGTTATCCACGTGTTACTGAGCGGTATGCCGAGAATCTTATTCTCTCGACTCGCATGGCTTAATCGGACTCCCACAGCGGTCGCCTCCGGCAGGATCAACCGGATTTCCCGCTCGACCGAAATCGAGCGTGTCATCTCTGCAATCCCTAGGAGAAATTCACTGGTCGTCTAACTGATTGGTTTGTTCATGGAATTTGGCAAGTTTCATCTTGCACCAAAATCTACTCTATTGCACACATCTAATGTGTGTCGTTACTTGTATCACCTCTTGGCTACGAGTTGAACTCGCGGCCGCATCGCCTCGGCTGCTCACGCTGCGGATGATGTTCGTCATCGACCGGAGATACCGGTCTCTGACATCAACGCCGTGCTGCGAAGCAGCAACCCGCCGACCTACCTGCGGTATAAGAAATTGATGGAACAGGCCAAGGCGCAGTCGCGGCGCAGTGGCGCGTTCTGAACCTCACTCTGCGCCGAAGAATTCACGGAGCATCGGGTGCATCTCCATCGCCTGTTCCTTCTGGATCTGCTCGTACGTCCTGAGGATGATACCTACGGCTAGCAGCAACCCTGTTCCGGTGGCGTTACCTACGGTACCGAGCAGGTCAGCTCCTGACGCTAACAGTCCCACGAAAGCACCCGAAAACAGAGTCACAGGTGGGATGTAACGCTCCAAAATACGTTCGAGTACGATAGGATTCTTCCTGAAACCAGGAATCTGCATCCCCGTCCTCTCGATCTGTTTGGCCACGTCCTTGGCGGACATGTTCGTAGTCTCGATCCAGAACTTGGCGAACACCATCGAACCGAGTGTCATGATCGTCACGTAAGTGAACACGTGCAGCATGATCTGACCCAGCGAGTGTCCGAAACCGTCCCCACTCTGGTCCAGCAGTGGGATCAGCCACGACTGCACCCCGTTGACCATGGAGGCGTACCAAGCGAAACCGTCCGAAGCGGTAGTCGAACCCGGTTGGTAGGAACCCATCCAGGTGGCTATGCTGTACTCACCATTGGCACCGAGTACAGGTACAGTTGAGAGTACCGGGTGACTCCAGAAGAGAAGCGTGAACATGTTCAGGTTGGCTAGCAGCGCGGCCATCAGAATCACTGGAATGTTGCTTGCGTAGACCAGCCTGATCGGATATTTTCCGCGATGGCCCCGGACCTTACCGTGAGTCAGTGGCAATTCCAGTTTGCTCGATTCAGCTAGCGCTACGATCAGGAACACGATAATCGACGAAGCTAACGCTATCAACGGATTTGAATGATTCAGCAATATCAGTTCGAAACCGTTCTGAGAAATGAGGTCTGAACTGGTGGCTGTACGCAGCGTGTAGAAGATCATCGGCAGAGTGCCGGCCGGGGGATTCTGCAGGCTGAAGGCGGTTCCTGCCGTAGTGGGGAGAGGTGAGAGAGTGCCCACAAAGGTGGACTGTGCGACACCAGCTGCGATGAACAGCGAGATACCCGAACCGATGCCCCACTTGGACACCAACTCGTCGAGCAGGAACACCAGATATGAGCCTACGAACAACTGGGAGACGATGATGACGTTTGCCCAACCGAGGCCGAAATCAGAGACGATGTTCTGGTGCGGGTCGAGGAAACCGTAGACCTGCGGAATCGACTCTACCGGGATCATCATCAGCACGAGAACTTTCTGCACACCCTGGTAGAGTTGCTTGTCACCAGGTTCTTGGAGGTCGAGCTTGATGATCTTCGCTCCGGCGAACAGTTGCATGACGATCGATGCGGTGACGATCGGACCGATGCCGAGGTGCATCACCGAACCGGACGCACCGGCCATGATGGCGCGGAACGAGGAGAAGATGTCCATCGTCGCCTCCGCCAGTCCCCAGATCATCACGTTGGTCATGGCGAAGTAGATGATGAGCACCAGAGTGGTTGTCCACAGCTTCTGGCTGAAGCGCACGTGACCATCGGGTTTGGTAATCGACGGATAGACGTCGACCACCTTCTGCAGACCATACAGTCGGCTTGACTCGTCACCTGTGTACAACAGGCATGACAAGGACAGGGCCGTTCCAAGTCCCATCAGGGAGATGCCAACGAGATTGAACCCGACCAGTGAATCATCGAGCCACGCCCAGTAGGCGAGTGCCAGCACCGTTGACAGCCAGATGAAGAATTTCAGCGAACCGCCGATGTAGCGAATCTGCCTGATTCCTTCAGGGAGATCCTTGGTGAGTCCTAACAGCAACAGACCGACGTAGACGACGCTGAGTACTATACCTTGGAGTGCGAGATTCATCGCGGCTGTGTCATCACCGGTGAGTTCGTCCCAGCGCCAGTAGAACAGCGAACCCCAGTAGATGAGGGAGATAGCCAGAATGCCAAGAGGTGCCGGCTGCCTTGACATCGGTCATCCTCCTGCTGCTGTCTCGATTACCTTCTACTTCCAGAGTTTGAGCGCGGCCTCACTCCTCTTCCTCAGTCACCAACTCATCATCGCCTTCAGAGAGTGTGACCGTACCGCCTGCCGCCTCGATCTTCTCCACGGCCCGCGCACTTGCGTGCTCGACCGTGATAGCGATGGCACGATCGATCTTGCCGCCTCCGAGCAACTTGTCGATGGCGTGCTTGCCGAGGTCTATGGAATCAGAATCTCCTGCAAGGTCAGACACCTCGGAGACGTTGGCGGTGACGTGTACACTGCGCAGACTGGGGTGCCGGTTGAAGCCGTGCCTGCCCCAGTGGCCGGGCATGTACTTGATGCGGGTCATCAGGCGATGCTTGCCGATGCCCGCCAATCCACGTCCGCCGCGCTTCCCAGCGCCTCGGCCGGCCTTCTTGCCGCGGCCGTGGTAACGGCTGCCGCGGAATTTGTTCGTTCGTGATGGCATCTTCTATTCCTCCTACAACATCCTCTGAGACAGGTCGGTGATCGCTGAACCTCTGTTTCCGAGCGCACCGCCGATTGTGAAAGCGCGCTTGATGCCGCCCCATCCTTGGGCGCCACGCGGGGGATGCATGCGAAACACTCGCTTGAGTGAAACCATGTCCTTCACGGTCGCCTCGCCGCTGGCGATGGCGGCAGCGAACGCATCGATTGACTTGTGCTCGGTCTCAGCCTTCACATCGGCGTCGGTGACCGGTTTGTTGCCAATGAGGCGGCCTCGTTCGCGGATGAGTTCTGCGGCCGCTTCGGCGGTTACCTCTCCCCAGGTGACGTAGTCCTTCGACTTGTGCAGCATTCCAGCGTAGGTGTCACTCTCGGGTATCAGCACGGCGTGGTTCACGCGGGTGAGATTGAGGTGGCCCATCGTCTCCTTGATGGAACGCTCGACGCCCTGGTTGGCACGGACACGAATCACGAGCCAGGTCATCCGAGATTCCTCCCTGTGTTCATGAACATCCGAGTCTTCTGCTCGTCGCTGACTCTAGCCGCGTTCAGCTGCTTGAGGGCGTTGAAGGTGGCGCGGGCGAAGTTGATCGTCGTGCGGGTCTGGCCCCTGGTCTTCGAGTAGATGTCAGTGATGCCTGCCAGGCGTAGCACCGCCCTTCCGGTCTCACCGATGACCAGCCCCTTTCCAGCGGGGGCGGGGATGAGAGTGACGCGAGTGGAGCCGCAGCGGCCGGTCACCTTGAACGGAATGCTGGTTCCGCCACCGGGGCCGGATTCCCACGAGCCATTGCCGCGCATCACCTGGATGATATCCAGTTTGGCGATGTCAATCGCCTTGCGGATCGTGCTGGCGACGTCCTTGCCCTTGCATATTGCGAGTCCGACATAGCCGTCGCCGTTGCCGACGCACGCCATGACGTTGAAGCGCACTCGGCGACCCGAGTCGGTCATCCTCTGAATCATGTTGACGTTGATCACATGGTCCTCGAGTCCGGGCAGGAGCGCATCGATGATCTCGACCTCCCTGATGGGCAGGCCAGTGTCAATCGCCTGCTCGTAGGAGAGGATGTTTCCGTCGATCACCATCCGGCCGAGGCGGGTCTTGGGCTGCCATTTGCGCAGCGCATCGTAGGTGTCCTGCTCTCCTCGGCGACGGCGCCGCTGGGAGTCGTCGGAGGTCTCGGGTTGCGGAGCGAGCGCAAGCGCGATTCCCGGAGCGATCTTCGACTGATCCTCGGATGGAATCGGTTCAGGAGTTTCGTCAGTCATGCATTATGCCCCCTCAATCGACTTGCGCGTCTTCTCGACGGCCTTGGCGAGTTTGCCATCGATGTGCTCGCCAGCGAGACGCTTCTCGTCTGGAATAACTGAGTCGGAATGTGGGATGTCCAAGCCGCCGTCGACCATGCCCTTGAGGGCAGCGAACACGCGGTTGCCACGTGTCGAGGCGGCAAGCCCGATGTCGAGCACCGCCGCATCGTGACCGGCTGCCGTCGCCCGCTTGGCGAGCGCGTAACCAGCGAGATAGCAGGCGGGAACAGACTTGCGCGATGCCTTCTTGGGCCACTTGAAGTTCTTGACCAGCGTAGCACCGCTGCTGGCGGCCAGCACCCTGTCGCCGTCCGGCTGATAATCGACGAGTTGGCAGACGACCTGCGTGTTTGACACGCGTACGACCGCTCGTGGCTTACCACCGCGCAGCAACTTCAGTCTCCTGCGGTAGTCAGTCACACCGCTCTCTCGGCGCCTGTAGCGCATTCTCTGACGCTTTCCATGTGCCATCATTCATCACCTCCAACTTCGATTCCATCGAGTTTCATGTTCGCCTGCATGTGCGCGACAGAGCGGTAGGAACCACCCTTCGCCTTGCGGTAGTAGTAACGATACTGAGACGAAGTCATGCTGCCGGAGCCGCGCAGTTCCTTGAGCATGCGACGCTGTGCACGGATGTGGCGCATCCAGCGGTTCTTCTTCGGGTCGCGGGCGTTGGCTGATCCCAACCTGCTGCCTTGACCCTTGCGACGCCCCTTGGCACGTTGCACCTTGTGCTTGCGCGCTCGCACCCTGCTGGTTCCCTGCACTGGCTTGGCACGGATGACATCCATCTCGATGAGTTCGCGAATGTCCTCCTTCTGCACTGCGCTGGACACCTGGTCGAGATAGTTCGGGTTGACCCACACGCGGTTCTCACCGACCTCCTCACCGAGATTCGTGGAGAGAATCTCCGCTGCAAGGCGCTTCTGGTTCGACAATTGCATCAGACACCCCTCCTGCGGTTGAGGACGCGAATGCCGAGTTCGTCGGCTCGCTCATGGATGACTGCTCGCTTGCGCCCACCTACGCGGGCGCCGACTCGCGCCGCCTCTGTGTTCGGATCTATGTCATCGAGATCGTCTGGTCGGTGGACCATCACTTCGCGGAACCCTGACGGGTGCAGGCCACGCACGGAAGCGAGCTTGCCGAAGCCGATCCGCGCCATCGGCGGGCGGTACTTTCGATTCTTGCGCATAGAACTGTCATTGCCCTTCGGCTTGTGCCAGCCGGTGCGGGCAAGGCGGCGGTAGCGGAACCACTCTTGACGCTTGAAGGCAGGCTGCTTCTTCAATTGCGCCTTGCGGAAAGCGAGCGCTTCCTTGGTCGCATCATCGAGCTTCGGCTTCTGACGGGCGACATGGATCCTCTCCTCATCCCAGTCGTCATCATCATCGAGGTCATCGAAGTCGTCGTCGAACTCCTCGTCTTCCTCGTCCCCTGAAGTGGAGTCATCTTCGAGCAGGCGGCCAATCAGGTCAATCTTCTTCCCTGACAAAGGAAGGCTCCGCTCGCGCAGGATGTCCTTGAGTTCAGCGACTGTCAAATCCTCGTACTCACTCATCTCTCAGCCCCCCTTGGATACGATGTAGATGCCGTCCTGGAACACGCGGCGGTCCCGTCTGCGGATTCGGCAGGAGCGCTCGATAATCGCCGCTGTCTGTCCGACCTTCTCTCTGTCGACTCCCGTGATTACCACGTGCACCTTCTTCTCGACCTTCACCTCGATGCCGTCCTTGTGATACATCAGGCCAGCAATGCGCGGGACCTTCTCACCCAGCAGGTTCTTGACCGTGAATTCAGAGTGGTCAGAATTGACCGAGAGTGCCATTGGGAAGTGGCTGTAGACCGCCTTCATGCGGTATTCGAACCCTTCAGTCACACCGCGCACCATGTTGGCGAGATGAGCCCGCCAGGTGCCGGCGATCGCCTTCTCCTTGCGCCTTGGCAACTCGATCTCGACGACCAGTGAGCCATTCTGCTGAGTGAGTTGAACGCGGCTGTGTTGGAAATCACGGCTTATGCTCCCGTTGGGTCCCTCGACAGTGATGGTGGATTCCGAAAGGTTAGCGCTGACGCCCTCGGGAAGCGCGATCTCGTGTCGGATGTGGTCGATTTTCACCATGTGTTCACCTCAGTAGACGTACGCCAGAAGGCGCCCTCCGATGCGTGCTTCCTTGGCATCGTTGTGATGCATCACCCCGCTGTTGGTGGTGACAATGAGCAGGCCGAAATCCTGCGCTGGCAGGTAGCGAGACTCCCACTTCTCGTAATCGGTACGCTTGACCGAGTGACGCGGCTTGATGACGCCGCACTGATTGATCCTGCCAACCAACTTGATCTTGAATGCGCCACCGCGGCCGTTCTCCAGTTTCTCATATTCTCCGATGTATCCGCCATGCTGCATGATGTCCAGCATACGGCCGAGCAGTTTGCTCATCGGTTGCACAGTGACCTCGTAGAAGCCTGCCTGTTCTGCGTTGTAGATACTCGCAAGAGCATCGTTCAATGGATCGAATTGCATCTCATTCCCTCCTCAACTGTATTTCTTGAACCCGATTTCCGGAGCGATGTCCCGGAAGCACTGGCGACAGAGCCTCAGGCCATGGCGACGAATCATACCCCGCTTGCGGCCACACCTGCGACAGCCGGTGCTGCGCCCGATGCGCTCTCCATGTTCCCTGCTCATGCTTCACTCCTCCATGATGGTGATACCATACTTCTCACGAAACCAATCCTGCGACTCGGACTGGCCGACCCAATGGGACCTGTTCACCGAGTGCTTGCGCTTGCGCCGTCGACTCACCCGATGGCCGGGCCGCTCGAGCACGACGTTGATGTCCATGCCGTAGATGCCGATTTCCGGATCGTACTTCATCTCTGCAAAGTCGGTGTAGTCTGGAACGCCGAAGGAGAGATTTCCCTGGGCATCGAAGTTGTAAGCGGGAAGTGTGTTCTCCCTCGCCCACAAGGCGTTCTTGAGGAACACGGCTATCTTCTCCTGATCACGCATCGTCACCTTGCAGCCGATTGGGCTGCCCTCACGTACCTTGAGGTCGCGGTTGGTCGTTCGGGAGATGGTGCGCACAGGGGTCATGTCGGTGAGCAGGGTGAGTACCCGCTCGGCGAGCAGCAGCCGCTCGCCGCTCTCACCGACTCCGATGTTCACGGTCACCTTGGTGATGCGCGGTTCGAGCATCGGATTGTCGGATTCGCTCATGAGACCACCTCGATTCCTGGAAGAACAGTATTGCCAACTACGAACACGTTGCGCTCGACGGTGCCGAAATCGCTGAACTGCACCTCGTTGGGCATGCTGGAGCGCTTTTCGACGCGCTCATCGACAGTGGCGAGGCTACCGACGTGCTGACCTCCGACAAGGTAGGCAGTGGCTCCCTGTTCGAACACGAAGTGCTCGAGAACCTTCTGCTCAGGAAGCGAGATTCGGAGGCTGTCGCCAGTGTTGTAGGTCTTAGCGCCCTCGTCGATGATGTTCCTCCCGTCGTGCAGGTTGTACTGTGTTCTTCCTCCCCTGACGGTCGTCTTGTCGTCGATGCGGCATACCTTCCATGCCGCATCCTTGCTGCCGATGTCACGGTAGCGCAGCTTGCCCTTCTCGTCGAGCACGCAGCGATAGTTATCCTCACCGACAGTGAGCACATCCATCAGGCCGACTCCACGGAGGGGATCGGTCTCGATGCGGCCGTCGACGAGCACCTTGCGGGTGGCCAGCAGACGCTTCACCTCACGCTTGTTGCCGGCGATGCCGATAACGTCCCTGAGGATGACAGTCAGCGCCATACAGCGGTCGAGTGGATGGCCACAAGGTCGTGGTCGAGTGACCCAAACCGTTGTCTTTCGCGGCAGAGCCCAACTGCGGGGCATCGCCAATCGCTTCAGGTGGCTGGAACTCATCACTCATCACCTCCGACGCGTTCCTGGAGTTTCTTGAGTCGAATCGGGTCGCCCTCGTCGACCTTGGTGACGACGACGTTGGAAGGGTGGATGGGGACGCCCTCCTCCTTGCCATCCGCCGTGGAGTGGCCGACCCCTTCGACGTACAGGGTGCCTGACTTCCCATCTACACGCAACACCCTGCCTTCGATGCCGAACTTGCCTCGCTTTCCACCATGTCGCTTGCCACCCTCCTCCTTGTCGTGACCGGGGTTTCCCCAGTCGCCACGGCGAACGGAGACGATGTCGCCGACGCGGACGGTGATGTTGCGTACGGCGCTCCAGGTCGGATCGAGGCAACGAGCCCGCATCCGCTTTCTCCTCGTGTGCGCGGGCGCGGAGTTGCTGTGCAGGCGCTGCTTGCTCGGTTTGCTACTCTTGCTCATGATTCTCACCTCATACGATCTGCTTCGCCGTCGCCGCGATTCGCGGCCAGCGCTCGGCCGCCTCGCGGGATACGGGTCCTTTGATATCCGAGCCGACGATTTCGCCGCGGTCGTTGGACACGAGCACACAGGCGTTGTCCTCGAATGCCACCCAAGTGCCGTCAGCCCGTCGGAACGGACGCCGCTGGCGGATGATGACCGCCTTGAAGATCTGACGGCGGCGCTCCGGGGTGCCGCGGCGCACTGTGACGTTGACGAGGTCGCCGACTCCGCCGGCCGGGTAACGACGATGGACGCCGCCGATCTTGAGCACAGAGATGATCTGCACGATCTTGGCACCGCTGTTGTCGACGCAGTTCAAGCGCGCCTGAGTGGGAAGTCCGCGCGTCACGCGGGAGGATAGGCCCTTCATTCAGAGTCACCTCCCTTCTCGATGACGCAGAAGGTGACCTTCTTGGACAGCGGGCGGCATTCCATGATGCGGACCCTGTCGCCGACAGCGACCTCTCCGATGCAACTGGGAAGATGTGCCAGGTAGCGGTTAGTACGCTTCTCGTAACGCTCGTACTTCGGCATTTGACGTGTCTGTTGACGCTCGACCACGACGGTCTTGATCATCCCGACCTGTGCGATGTTCCCCTCGATGATCTGACCGCGCAGCCTGAGCGAGCCGTGGAATGGACAGTTCACATCACCGTCCCAGTCACTATCCGGGGGACTCACATCGATTCCAATATCTCGCATTCTCAGTACCTCCTGTGTATTCGATCCTCTGGTCGCTGGCATACCTTGCTGCCATCGATTCGATCACTGTCGTCAATCGTGAACTGGATGACGTTCTTCGCCAATTTGACCTGCTTCTCGCCGGTGTCGACGAGCAGTGTCCTACGAGTCTCTTCAAGCACCATCCCAGAGAGTCCGATCAAGCCGGAGTCGGTGGAATCAACCACCGCGAGTCGTCGTGCAAGCCAGGGCATGTGCCATTCCTCCATCAGCGCACCTCCACTTGGTAGCCATTCTGCTCGAGAACCTTGGCAGCGCGCTTCTTGTGGTCGCCCTGCAGTTCGATGGTTCGGCCTTTGACCGTCCCACCGCTGGCGCATGACGACTTGAGGATCTTCGCCAACTCGCCGATGTCGATTGCCGTGTCGTCGATACCCTCCACGATTGTCACCACCTTTCCATATCGTCTTCGAACCGTCGAGATCACCGCTTTCTGCTGCTCCTTCGCTATCTCCTCGCAGATGCATAGTTCCTCTGGCAATCCACACAGGTTACAGATGCTCGCCATGATTTCTACACCTTCCTTTCCGCATTCATGGCGGTCCTCAGTCGTGCGATGGTGCGGCGCACCTGCTTGTATGAGCCAGGATTGGATACCGAACCACCCAAGGACTGCTGCGCACGCAGTTGGAGCAACTCCTCCTGCAACTCCTTGAGTCTGCGTTGCCGCCCCTCGGAACTCATTTCGGCGATGTCGCGCGCTGACAGATAGGTCATGACTCGTCCTCCTGTTCTGCGTCGTCGGATGATTCTGCTGCGTCGGATTCTACCTCAGCCTCTGCCGCTTCCTCGGATTCCGCTTCAGCCTCGGTTTCCTCTACGGCTTCCTCGGCTGCTGATTCTGACTCTTGCGCATCATC
Source organism: uncultured euryarchaeote (assembly GCA_937897085.1). GTDB lineage: Archaea > Thermoplasmatota > Poseidoniia > Poseidoniales > Thalassarchaeaceae > JAKUTA01. The sequence continues at coordinate 10,404 of CALCOR010000375.1, forward strand.
CGCTTCGGCTTCGGCTTCAACTTCGGCTTCGGCTTCAACTTCGGCTTCAACTTCGGCTTCGGCTTCAACTTCGGCGTCGGCTTCCTCAGCGACCTCCTCGGTCTCGGATTCCGACACATCTACCGCATCAGTGTCCTCGGTAGAATCGGTGAACTCGGCCTCCGAGGCGACTTCTTCAAGTCGCTCCAACACGGCATCTGCCTGCTCTTCGTCCAACTCTTCCTCAACGATGTCCTTGGATGTGATTGCCGGGATGACGATTGGCTCCAGTCCGACCTCGTGCCGTGCGCGCAACTCGATCTCATGAGGCAATTTGGCGCCTGCGCGCATGATGGCGACAGTGCAGCCGATGGTCCCGAGTTTCTTCACGGCGGTCGCGAATCCGATCTCCATGTGCTCAAGGGCCGTTTCCCCACAGTACTTGATGTGGCCAGCCGTGAACTTCTGAGTGCGATGTCGCCCGCCGGTTACCTTTCCATTCAGGACGATGAGTACTCCACGAGCGCCCGACTCCATGATGTTCAGTACGGTGCTGTGCCCAGCGCGGCGGAAGTACCAGCCGCGCTCCAGAGCGCTGGCCAACTTGCTCGCCATCACTTGCGCGTTGAGCGACGGGTCGCCAATCTCCTCCACCTGGAGTTTCGGATTCTCAAGGTTGAAGTCCTCGCGGATTCTGCGCTGCAACTCGTTGATGATCTTCCCCTTGCGGCCGATGACCATACCAACCCGCTCAGCCTTGAGTGTAATCTTGGTGCACATCGATGTGCCTTCGAACGCTCTCTCGAAGTGCAGCCCGCCGAAGCCGGCCCGCTCGGTCTCCTTCAGCAGGTACTCGCGCACGAGCTGGCGCTCGACGTTGATGTCGACGAACTTGCGAATCTGACTCTTGTTAACCATGATTGTTGTCCTCCTCAAAACTCCTCATCATCTTCCGCATCGTCGTCTCCATACGCCTCGAGGAAGATCTCAAGATTGACCTGGTAGTGATTCTTGGGTGTGGCTCTCCCGCGCGCTCGCGGGCGCATACCCTCATGGATTACTCCGCGGTGTGCGGCGATGTGGCTGATGAGCATGCCCTCTGGCTCTATGTCCTCGTGATGCTGGCGAGCGTTGTCCATGGCGCTCTGGATGAGTTTGATGAACACCATCGACGCCTTCACTGGGTAGCGCCCGGGTCCCATCGCTCCCTTGCGGTGACCCGCCATCGTGTTGCCTCCGCGACCCTTGCGATGACGAGCGACGTATGGTACTGCGCGCTTCAGTTCGGTCACCTGCCCGAGGTAATCGACGGCAGCTCCAGCGAACATCCCCTTGATGTGCCGGGCTATCTGCACTGAGTGTTTGTGGTGAATGTCGACATTCGTGACGCGGGCGGTGGCGAGACGGTTGCCTTCTAGCAACTGGGAGTATCCCTTCTGCGGCTTTTCCCGGTTACGACTCATTCTCTGTCACCTCACTTCAATGCCACGTGCTTGCTCGATCTGGTCGCACCTACACCCGGACCGCTGTGTATTCCACGATTCCGGGTGAGGGCGTAATCCCCTAGGAATCCCCCGATCATCTCGGGCTGGATTTCTACTTGGACGAACTGACGGCCATTGTGTACGGCGATCTTCTTGCCGACCATCTCTGGCAGGATGACCATATCGCGGCGATGTGTCCGCACCACGTCGTTCTCACCGCTGTTCCGGATGCGATCGAGCAAGTGCTCATTCTCCCGAGAGAGAGTGCGTGAGAGTGAACGGCGTGCGCGTGCTGAGAGCAGGTCGATGATGGCGAGGGTCTCCACATCATCCTCATCAGCCCACAATGGCATGGCCTGTAGTTCGGCCAACGTGTGACCACGATAGGTGAACTCTCGCTTTCGGCGTTCAGCCACACCCATCTTTCTCTTCCTTGCTGCACGGCGGACC
>CALCOR010000376.1 GCA_937897085.1 uncultured euryarchaeote
CTCCACCTCCCGGAATGGATGACGCACCACCTCCACCTCCCGGAATGGATGACGCACCACCTCCGCCTCCCGGAATGGATGACGCACCGCCACCTCCGCCCGGAATGGATGCCCCACCACCTCCGCCTCCCGGAATGGACGATGAGTCCGCCGATGTCGCTGAGCCACCAGCGATGAGCGCACTGGACGCCCTCGCCACATTCGATGTCCCAGACGCTGATGAAGAGGATGCTGAAGAGGAAGAGGGCGAGCCGGATATCTCGATCACTGTGACAGAAGATGCTCTAGGAGCACTCGACGCTCTCGATGCACCTGCAGAGGATGCTGACGACGACGCTGATGAGTCCGACGACGCTGACGACGGATTGCTCGACGCTGCAGCAGACAGCCTGCTGGATGTTGAGGCCGACGATGAGGACTCCGAAGACGCCGAGCAGGATGCTGTTGGGGAGGAAACTGCTGATATCGCACCTGCTGAAGAAGCGGCCGTGACAGAACATGCAGGCGGTCGAATCAGGCCTGTCGAGGAAGTCGACAGTGCCCGCGGGGACAAGTTGATTGGAACGCTGCTCGAGGAGGAGACCTCCACGCTCACTCCAGATGGAGAGATAGTCGAGCAAACCGTCGAAGGCACGATGACCATCCAGAATCCGTCGGACAAGGATCGACTGTGGGACATCGACATCTTCCTGAATGGGATGGAACATACCGACCTCGACGACAGCCACATGCCGGTTCAGGAACTCGAAGCAGGCGAAGATCACACGTGCGAGTACTCTGTCTCTGGAGCACGGATGTTGGTACTGCGTGAGAGCATCGACACCAAGCCTGACCGTGGCCAAGAGCGTAGCCTGTCTGCCGTGTGCAGTCCTGACCCTGAGTCGATATCTCTCGAGATCGAGGTTGAGAATGTTGGTCCGGTAGATCTGACCGAGGTGGTCGTCTACAGGAATATCCCCAGCCAGATGTCGGTCGAAGACAGTGACCAATACGAACTCAGTCAAGGAGAGTTGACCTGGAATGTCGGCACGCTCACTTCAGGTGGCAAGCGCACCCTGCCAATCCATGCAAGTCTCACATCAGAGGCCGTCGAGACCATCGAAGGTGGCGTGACACGTGCTGAATACGTCGCTGAGGCCACCCTCTCGGGAATGAACTTCGCAGAGTTGGACGCGTGGTGCCGTGGCTTCAGTTACATGACCATCGACGAGGATGAGCGCCCGGACAACTGGCAATGCCAGGTCGTGTTCGAGAACCGCTCGTCGTTCGCTGTGGACCTCGTGAAACTCCGAGTGAAGCAGGTGGGCAGCGATGACCTGCTGTTCGACATCAGCGATGTAGACGAGGATGTGGCTCCAGATGGACGCTGGGAGAGCGGTGTGGAAATCGTCGCGTCGACCGTTAAGCCGAACTTCAACCAGGAACTCGGGTTCACCGTGCTGCCGCGGGTGACCTCGAAAACAGAAGGCGTACTGTTCCTGGAACCATGCACCATCGCGGTGCTGGAGGCTGAAATCTCCAAGAGTTATTCCACCGATGTGCTGCGCAGTTTCCGCGAAGCCGGTGTCGATGCAGAGGTGAGCATCATCAACTCAGGTTCAGCCACCATCAACCTGATGCGGCTGACCGAGGATGTTCCGGGAGTGTTCAACAGCCCGGACCCCGATCAGGTCACGTGTTCGATTGACGGCAAGGAGATGCTGCGAGAACAGTTCCGCATCGAAGTCAAGGAGGGAATCACGCTTGAGGAGAAGCACGTCAGTCCCGACGGACCGGGTCATACGATGATCATCACCGTCGGGACGAAGGGTCCAATCGGCTTGGAGCCAGGTCAGACTCTGACAGTCAACTACTCCCTGGTGGCACCCGACCCGACTCCAGACAACGAAATTGTCGCCGGCCCTGTACGGGCGGACTTCAGCGCCGAGCGCTTCGGACCGGTAGCGACACGAAACGTCGAGGTGGCCCCGGCCATTCGCGTCATCCACAAGAGACGGCGGTTCAGCACCGGAAAGGAGGTGTTCGCTGCCGGCGGAGCCGGGCGATATGAGGTGTTGATAATGTTCCAGAACAGGTCTGACTCTGCTCTACAGGACCTCATCATCCACGATCTCGTGCCGGAATCCTTTGACATCAAGGGATTCAGCATCCGCAGCGACACCTCGGGCAACCGAGAAGCTGAGATGATCAAGTCCGACGGCGATGGTGGTACGAAGGTCAGCTGGCACCTCGACGTCATCGAGAAGGATGAGCGGATTGAGGTGATCTACGAACTCGTCGGAGACGCCGATGCTGAGTACAAGGTATCCGAGACACAGGAGTCGCACGGGGCTACATTCGGCGACGAGGTCGACGAGGATCTCCCACCCCTCCCCGAGCCCGAGGCCGAGGAGGAAGAATCCGAAGAAGCCGAGGAAGCCGATGAGGATGAGTCTGATGAAGCCGACGAGGAAGAGGGTGATGACGACAGCGATGACTCCGGCGACGACTCCGAGGGCGACGAGGATGACGCCGAGATGGACGCCGCGCTGGCCAAGTTGACCGGTGGCGGTGAATCGGAGGAGGAGTCAGCCGACGAGGAAACCTCTGAGGATGAGGCGGCGGACGACGGTGAGTCACGCGCCTGCCCGGTGTGTGAGAGTTCAAACCCCGCCGGAGCAAACGTCTGCAGCGCCTGCTCGTTCAAGTTCCCAGACGAGTGATCAATCCAGGTCAGGGAAATCAGCGAACGGATCATCCTCCTCCTCGGAGGATGGTGCCTTGGGTTCAGTCGAGCGCTCGGATGATTGAAGTGGGGCCCCGGAAACCGCCGAGGATTCCGTAGGGGGAGCATCACTGAGCGTCTCACCGAGTGCAGAAAGGTCGATTCCCAGAGGTGTGGCACTTGCAGCAGTCTCTCCTAGAAGCTCTTCGACACCAGGAGTTGACTGGGTGCGTAGGGCTTCCTCGTCGATGCCGGCCATCTCCTCGAGGCTCCCTGATGCGAACGACGCATCATCCGACTCCGAATATACACCTGGATCACGTCGAACGGTGCCGGGTTCGTCTGGTAGGTCGGCGAGGTCGAACTCATCCAAGTCAGGGACCCGTAAGCCTACAATCGGTGATATCTCGGTCATGAACCCATGCAATTCACGGCTTTTTCTACCCCCTTCGATGAACTGAGCGTTCGCCTTCTCCCACGCCTCGTGATGGCGACCGCGAAGGCATAGCGCCCGGCCGATGCCCTTCGTGGCGATGTCGATGTTCATTCCAAGACCGACCGATCTCCCATAGAGGCGGGTCGCGTCGCGAGCCCAGCCGCAGGCGAGGGCGCACCCAGCTGCACCTGCACATGCATCCAGCCTCTCAGGAGAGATGCGCATCACGCGCTTGTACTGCCTGTACGCTTGCGAGTGTCGGCCCAGACGCTCAAGCACGTCTGCATAGCGGATACGGAACTCTGGTTCCTTCTGCCAGCGCTTGCACGCCTGCTTGAATAATTTCGCAGCACCCTCTAGGTCCCCCTCGACCATACAGCGTCGAGCGTCAGCCAGAACCTGCTCCGGAGTAGCCATCTTCCCGATTGCTAGTCGGGTGTCACCCGTTCAAACCTTGTCATTCAATCTCAGGCTGCCCTTGACGGTCAACCCGAAGGGTTGATGCGGCACCCGAGGCGCGCTGAGGGCGTGCCAGCAGACCCCGATGAACAGCCGATGCCTGCGATGGGTTCGATGATGATGCCGATGCTGATGATGCTCGCCATGACCTCCCTGCTGTTCATTCCAGGTATCCGCCCATTGCTTGCCAACTCCGCAGATTCGGTAATCGCTCCGCTCGTCCCGTTCCACGACAAGTGGTTCGTGCTTACCGTAGGCTTGGTCGGCTCGAGCATCATGGTGGTGAACACAGTGCTGCGTTCGTTCTTCATGGACCCGATAAAGCAGGCACACCTCGGACATCGCAATAAGCAGCTGCGCGTCCTGATGCGAGAAGCGACCCAGTCGCGCGACCCGGTGCGCCTTGAGAAGATCCAGCGTATGCAGCAACGCATGATGCCCGAACAGATGGAACTGCAGTCATCCACCATGAAACCGATGATGTTCACATTCATCTTCATCATCGCCATCTTCTCTTGGATGGCCGCCAATGTCGAGGTTTTTCGTGTCGGTTACGTTTCGCTGCCGTGGAACCCGACCTGGAGTCTGACTGAAGGGAAGGTGATCATCTTCCCCGCTTGGATTGCCACCTACATCTGTCTGTCAGCACCACTCGGGCGGGTGGTCGACCGCCACATACGCCTGCTTCGCTATCGAACGCATCCAATCGTAATTGCCGGAGAGCCACTCGATGAACCGCTGTTGGAGATGCTCAAGACAGACGACAAGAAGCCATCGCGAGGCAGCAGATCGGGGAGGTCAAAACGTCAGAGAAGGAAGGCGCGTGCATCCATTACATCAAGTCCAAGGCAGGATATAGCTGCCGCCGAGGCGCGCACTGATGCGGTCTGTCCGGAGTGTGATGGAGATGCGGTCGAAAGGGCACCTGACGGGCGATTGCGCTGCGATGTGTGCCGGCACACATGGAGGAGATGACCTGGTTTTGATTACCATCAGCGGACATCCGGGCAGCGGTACTTCCACTCTCGTCCACCTTCTGTGTGACAGGCGTGGCTGGACGAGCCTGAACGGAGGGGACGTGTTCAGGACGGAGGCTGCTGGACGTGGGCTTCCCTTGGAAGAGTTCAGTCGCCTTTGCCGCGATGAGCCAGAGGTCGACCGAACATTGGATGATCGACTGCGTCACGCGATGCAGGTGGAGAGCGGCCCCGAAGTGATCGAAAGCCGTCTCGCAGGATGGTGGGCCGACCAACTCGAACTAGACTGCATCAAGGTCTGGCTAGAGGTGTCTACAGCAGAACGAGCGCGTAGGATCGTCGAACGGGAGGGTGGTGAACTCTCGGCCGCTCTCGAGAGGATGAACGAGCGTATGGCTGCGGATGCGCTGCGCTATGATCTGCTCTACTCGATCTCGCTCGAGGACATGTCGCCCTATGACCTGCAGTTGAACACCGATTCGATGCAGCCCGACGAGGTTGCCGACGCCGTCGAGGCAGCGCTGGAATCCCGGGGGGACTGAACATGGTCGACATGGATGGCTGCATCGTGTTGGACGAGGCGGCGACATCGAGCTCTAAGCATGGCTGTGTTCCCACAGACCGAGACATTTCTGGGCGTCTGGCGGCTGGATGGCTGTTGATTGACAAGCCCGCTGGCCCTACCAGCCACCAGGTGTCTGCGTGGGCGCGCGACCTTCTCGGATTGAGCAAATTGGGTCATGGAGGCACGCTCGACCCGTTCGCCACCGGGGTGCTCGCACTGATGAGCGGGCGCACGATGCGTCTTACTGACCGCGTGCTCAAGAGTGGCAAGACCTACGTCGTTGTCCTTCGCCTCTCATCCGATGTCGAAAATGCTGCATTGGAAGGGGCGCTCACAGAACTGAAAGGCGAGATACTGAACGTGCCTCCGAAGCAGTCGGCTGTGAAGATCCGCGTCCGCGCCCGAACTCTACACGAGGTCGACATGCATGAACGGGAAGAACGGTATGTGGTCATCAGCATCAGTTGTGATGCTGGAACATACATCCGCACCTGGGCACGGGATCTTGGACTGCTGCTAGGAACTCCTGTAGAACTCATTGAACTCAGGCGAACCTGCTCGGGACACTTCTCCGAGGATTCCACTGTGACCATGCAACAACTGGCTGACGCCGTCTGGCTGTGGCAGGCGGGCGATGATCCAGAGGCATTGGAGCGGGTCGTTAGGCCGGTCGAGGAACTTCTGGTAGGCATTCCCCGAGTGTTCGTCAAGGATGGTGCCGCTGCCGCTGTATGCCATGGAGCGCCCCTTCTGCGTCCAGGCGTGGTTGCCTTTGACAGCGGGTTGACGAATGGCGATGAAGTCCGACTGCTGACATTGAAGGGTGAAGCCGTCGCGCTTGCACGAATGCAGGTTGATGCTGCTGGGCTCGAGGAGATGAAGAATGGCGAAGTAGCGAAATCAACGACTGTGCTGATGGAGGTCGACACCTACCCGCGAGGGTGGTGAGACCTATAGAACGATTGCCATCAGCCTAAATCGTATTCCTCATAAATCCATTCGTCGCATTCCAGTCGCAGTTTCAAACGCCCCATCTCGCGCACTCCCCTACTCCCACCCCGATCGACGCAGCGATCTATTGGAAGCATTCCTTTCACACACGGACGCCACTTAACCGTTGAGGGTGATTTGGTGATTATCCGTCGATACGAGGTGTGTGCGCCCTATGTTGCGCGGGTTCGCTAGGAAGCCGAGGACATCTCATTTGAATCGGCGGATCTTGCTGGGGCCTACTTGGAACGCCAGTATGGTGACCAGTATGATTCCCCCCGCCAGCGTCCATAACATAGGCGTGGAGACCGAAAGCCCTCCACTTGCAGGTTGTTGGTCCCCTCCTTCTTCTTCGCTGACCGGTGGTTCCACAGTGACTTCGCGGGATGCCTCGTTGTTCTCCTCGTTGGTCTCTTGGATGTCATGCAGTGGGTCGACGACCACCCTGATGCTCGCTGAGTCACCCATCATACCGACCTGCCAGTCACACGACGTGGAAGCGAGTTGGTCGGGAACGATTACCGGGATGCTCGAGGAGGTGCCCACGAGCTGATCATCGACGTAGCAGCGAACCAACACCAGGTTGGCGGCCGAGCGTCCCGAGTTGCGCACCCACGCGGTGATGGTCACGACATCACCTTGGGTGACGTTCACGGCCTGTTGACCTTGCTGGAAATACTCGAGGGTGATCTGCTCGATGAACAGGTCAGGCTCCGCCGTAGCGAGAACCCCGATGCTGGTCTGTACCGTGTTCGTACCGTCCGAGATGGTGATGATGACATCGAACGATCCTTCGGCGATGGGCTCCAGAAGGAGGTTTCCTGACTGATCGATGGACGCCCACGAGACATCAGTGTTGAACTGCAGTTGTGATAGTGGTGTGTCGACATCCTCGACGCCCAACTCGATCACCAGAGACTCACCCACCTCTACCTGCACTTCGAGCGGCAGTGGCGCGTGGGTGGGGGCGTCCTCCACCTCATTCACTGTCACGCTGAAGTTGCTGATCCAAGAGTTGCCCCGCTCATCTTGCACTTGCACCATCACGGTGGTCTGTCCATGCTGCTCGGGTTGCTGACTGACCACCAATTGTCCATCCACGACCGAGACGGTCAGCAGCGATGTATCCCCTGAGTTGGCGCTGACCTGTAGATTCTGCCAAGCGGTGATGTCGTCGTTGCATGTCGAGAGCATCGGAATCACTGCTCCTGAGGCATCCTCGTCGAGTTGCCTGTCAGTTATGTCGTCGCACGACGGGTCGCGGTCCCATTCGACCACGAACCCACCGGAGAGAATGATGTCGTCCACGACCACCACTGTCGTCTCTGCGTGACCATCGGACGACCACTGGAAACGGGTCCTGAGCCCGATGTCTATCTGTTCACCTGCAGCTGGAAGCAAATGCCCCACCGGAATGGAGTGGCTGAAACTACCGAGTATCAGTGGCAAGTCTACCAGCACCACCCCTTCGAAGGCGACCCTGAGCGTGCTGACGTTCACGACCAGATCTTCGATGGCCCCCGATACGTGACCCGACACGGTCACCGTGGGGTCGTTTATGTCCGCGCGCACGCTAGCGAGGCAACCGTCCAACAGATCGACCTTGAATTCCAGGAAGCGGTGGTCTGGCAACAGGAAGGGATCGTTCAACAGCATGTATCCAAACCAATTCTCTGCGTCGGCACTGCCGCGAACCTCGACACTGGCATTTCCGGTGGTGGACATATGCACCCGCCCCCATGATTGACCGTACGGCCGCTCCTGCACAGTCGAAATCCATGTCCCACCTGTAGCCGAGTCGATGAGTTCCAAGCCACATGGGCTCTGAGCCAGGTTGGTCGTCTGTCCGAGTGCAAGGTTGAGGTCGATCACCGGAGACGCGCTCAGCAGAACGCTAGCCTCAGCCTTGGCGATCTCGAACGAGTACCATGATTGGAAGTAGGTCGCGTGGATTCCGACCGCATCGATTTCGACACGACTGTCATCTGTCGCTCCCACTGAATTGTAGTCGATGGTCACAGAGACGTTAGCAAGGATTGACCACGTCCATGATTCGAGCGAATCGAGTGGGATTGCTGCCGGATTGCCCGACATGTGGTCGATGGAGGACTGCGTGTGTGCGTACGTGCGCACCAGTTCAGTGCTACCGGGCCAAGAGACGATGAAGCGGACATCGTCCTGCTGCAGCGAGTCGGGTATCGCGAACGAGACGAGCAGTGTCACGTTGGTCAACTCACGATCCGAGACTGCACTGAGATCGTATCCAGACAGCGTAATCTCCTGTCCGCTGCTGTACCAGTAGGCGCCGTCAGGGAATCCGAGCGTGTTATTGCTGTTGGTCAACGAGGACTCAGTCGCCCATGCAGTGGTGGAATCCCTCACCTCAGGACGAGAATGGGTGAACGACAACACTCCGTCAGCGACCATGGTTGTCGTATAGTCAGCAGGTCGACTCTCAAATCCTGCTTGACTCGACAGAGTCCAGTCGGTGGCGTCATCGAAGGTCCCCTCAGGAAACAGGTCTACGGATTCAGCCCGGATGACCGTATCCGCAATCACAGACGGAGTAAGCGGCAAGAACAGCCCCGACAGTAGCAGCGCCAGAACTGTCAAGGATAGCCGAGACCTGAACTTGTGGACATCCTGCATGTGTGCACGGCGGCGGAGCAGCCCCTTGAATCCGTCGGACTTGCGAGCGTTGTCAAACGGTTGAAATAGCGGCCTCTGCCCGGTCGGTTCACACCTATGGCTGCGGTAGTCTAGTGGTTAGGACGGCAGACTGTGGCTCTGCCAGCCCGGATTCGAATTCCGGTCGCGGCCCTCTTGCATTCCGGATGGGTCCTACGGGAATCATCAATCTCCGTTGAGGATGTCCGCATCGATTTCGTGTCCCATACGCTCTACCTTGGTCGTCAGATAACCGAAATTCTCGTCGGATAGGCCTGCAACTAGCGGCATCTGTTCAATCACATCGATGTCAAGTGAGCGAAGCTGCGCGAACTTGTCTGGATTGTTGGTGAGCAAGGATACCTTGTCGATGTCGACTCCCCTCAGAATCTCAGCTGCAACCCTGTAGTCACGCGCGTCCACCGGATGACCTAGCAGCAGGTTGGCGTCCAGCGTGTCAGCGCCTCGGTCCTGGAGATGGTAAGCGCGGATCTTCTCGCGCAGCCCGATGCCACGCCCCTCCTGTCTAAGGTAGATCAGGCAGCCCCAGCCGCGCTTGTGGATGGCGCTGAGAGCAGCCTCCAACTGCGCGCCGCAGTCACAGCGCAGGCTGCCGAATGCATCTCCAGTCAGGCATTCAGAATGAATGCGGACGAGCACGGGGTCAGGCCCAGACATGTCACCCATAGTCAGGGCGACGTGGTCGAGGTTCTTTCCATCCTCGTGAAAGACGCGAATACGAAATTCACCATGCGCGGTAGGCAGCCGTGCGTCGGGCGGGACTTTCGTCGACTCGGAGACGGCGAGAACATTCTCTGTGTCACTCATTGTCTCACACCCCTTCACCGGCACGAATCAGGAATCGGAATTCACCTGCCACGTCCTCGAGCGATACGAGTTCAGCACCGACTCTGGCGAGTAGCAGCGGGATATCATGCTTTGTCTCCGGATCATCCGCCAACACCTCCAGCAGCTCACCGGGGCTGATCTGTTGCAACACCCGCCGCGTCTCGTGTACTGGTACCGGGCAGAGGTAGCCCACCACATCCAACCTATGCGCCGGGTCGTTTCCGTTCTGTTCAACTGCCATCGGTTCACACTCGGCAACTGGTTGCGCTCACTCTGAACCGTACACCTGTCTTGAACCCACGGGGGGGTTTGATAGAGGCATCTCTCATAGGGCAGACATGGCAGATGTGCCTCGAGGCAGCGATGACATCTCCATCGAGGAGTTGAGAGAGCAGGTCGTGTTCATGCTCGGCGTCATCGTCGTGCTGCTGGGTGGGGAGTTAGTCTACCGTTGGCTGACCGACCCAACAGACTCGCTCTCGTGGATCCAGGTGGCTGACGCTTGGATTTGGAACAGCCTTCACTCCATGTTGTTCGGCTCCAGCTCAGTGACAGTGTTGGAGAGCACCTACGGCCTGCCCACAGTGATGGAGTTCGACCACTCCTCGTTCTATCAGCCGATTCCGCTCGAGGTCACCGATGAGTGCGTGGGTGTGCATGAGGTCGTGTTCGTCTCGCTGCTGATCGCAATCTCTCCGGGAGTGCCGGGGCGCTTGAAGGTCCGGGGAATCCTTGCCATGGCAGTCGCGCTGCAGATGATCAACATGGCTCGTCTGCTCGTTCTCTACCCGCTGGCTGTCAGTGGCTGCCAAGCGGATCCGGGTGTCTACGGATGCGAGGAACCGATGTGGCGGTTCCACGAATTCATGCTGCGTATCGGTTTCATGCTGCTCATCGTCGTCGGCTGGCTGATCTGGTTCGTAGTCTCCGATGGCGCAGGACATCTGCGCCGCCACCAGCGGCGCATAGAGAAACGTGGCCCTGTCCAGCGGCGGCTTGCCATGCGTGAATCGCTTCCGGACTGGTCGAAGGCGGTGCTGACGGTCGGACTGTTGCTAGCGGCGGCCGGAGTGTACACGTTGGCGTTCGACGATGAGGCACGCCAGCATAAACTGGAAGCAGAGGGGTGCGAAGACATCATCTCATCGGCGTGTGGCAGGGAACTGCACGAATGGGATGACATCTCGGGAATAGCGCTGCGCCAACTGCTGCTGGGCGCATCACTCGTCGCAATTGCCACAGTGA